>RFHG01000357.1 GCA_003696465.1 Gammaproteobacteria bacterium
AAATATACTCAACAAACTTTTCGAGCACCAGCGGCTCAGCCGGGCGGAGGCCTATGATGCCCTGACCATGATCACCAGGGGCGAGGCCAATGAGGCCCAGATCGCTGCATTTCTGACGGTTTACCTGATGCGGAGCATTTCCATCGAGGAGCTCGACGGCTTCCGCCAGGCCTTGCTCGACCTCTGTGTGCCATTCGACCTCGGCGGCTTGCCGGCGGTGGATCTCTGCGGCACGGGTGGTGACGGCAAGAACACTTTCAACATTTCCACCCTGGCCAGCTTCGTGGTGGCAGGTGCAGGCGGCAAGGTGGTCAAGCATGGCAACTACGGCGTCAGTTCCGTGTGCGGCTCATCCAACGTGCTGGAGGCTCTCGGCTACCGCTTCACCAACGACACCGGAGTGTTGCGCCGCCAGCTCGACGAGGCGGGCATCTGCTTCCTCCATGCGCCCCTGTTCCATCCGGCGCTCAAGAGCGTGGGCCCTGTGCGGCGGGCGCTGGGCATCAAGACCTTTTTCAACATGCTCGGCCCCATCGTCAATCCGGCCCGACCGGCGCACCAGTTTACCGGGGTGTTCAGCCTGGAGTTGCTCCGCCTGTATGGCTACCTGATGCAGGAGGACAGCCGCAAAGGCGAGCGCAGCAGTTTTTGCGTGGTGCACACCATCGGTGGTTACGATGAAATATCGCTCACCGCCCCGGTGATGACATTCACCGAAGCCGGCCCAAAAACCTTGGAGCCCGTCCAACTCGGCGGCCAAGTGACCGAGCAGGAAATTGCCGGCGGCGACAGCATCGAAGCCAATGCCCGCCTGTTCACCGACATCCTGGACGGCCGGGGAACACCCGCTCAAAACCGGGTCGTGCTGGCCAATGCCGCTGCCGCCCTGCGCTGTTGTTTCCCGAAGGAAAGCCTGGATGATTGCCTGGCCCGGGCGGAAGAGTCATTGCAAAGTGGGAGAGCAAAACGAGCGTTGGAGAGGCTCGTAGCTGGTAGCTCGTAGCTCGTGGCTCGTGGCTCGTAGCTCGTAGCTCGTAGCTCGTGGCTCGTGGCTCGTAGCTCGTAGCCCGTAGCCCATAATCCCTGTCTGCCGACAGGCAGGCTCTATAATCCC
>RFHG01000358.1 GCA_003696465.1 Gammaproteobacteria bacterium
GAACTTATGATCTGTTTTTACATGTTTCTGACGGCGTTGTTTGCCGCGCTGATTGCGGTGCCGGCACTGCGGCGCTGGGCGCTGGAAACCGGCAGTCTTGATACGCCCGACGGCGAGCGCAAGGTGCACACGCAGGCGACGCCGCGCCTGGGCGGGGTGGCGATCTTTCTCGCCTTTTTCTTCGCCGTCCTGGTGTTCAAGGATTTCAACCTGCAGGTGCGCGGACTGCTGGCCGGATGCCTGATCATTTTCGTCACCGGGCTTGCCGATGACCTCGTCGGTCTGTCCCCCCAACGCAAGTTTGCCGGCCAGATTCTCGCCTGCCTGGTCACCATGGGAGTGGGCGGTCTCTACCTGCGCAACCTGGGCGATCTGTTCGGTTTGGGCGAAATCATTCTGCCGATCTGGCTGGCTGTGCCGTTTACGATTTTCGCCGTGGTGGGCATGATCAATGCCATCAACCTGATCGACGGTCTGGACGGGCTGGCCGGTGGCGTGTCGGTTATCGCTTTGGCCGCCTTCTTTTTGATGGACCTGCATGCCGGCAGCGGAGAAACCATGCTGCTGAGCGCCGCGCTGCTCGGGGCCGTGCTCGGCTTTCTCAAGTACAATGCCTACCCGGCACGTATTTTTATGGGGGATGTCGGCAGCCTGATGATGGGTTACATCCTCGGTTTTCTCGCTGTGCAACTGACCCAGAATCCGGGTCAGCAGGTCTCGCCCATGGTGCCGGTACTGGTGCTCGGTGTCCCGCTGCTCGATACCGTCTGGGTGATGACCCGGCGCGTGCTGCAGGGAGGCAGCCCTTTTGTCGCCGACCGCACCCATCTGCATCACAAGTTTCTCGATTTGGGGGTGCAGCATCGCTTTACGGTGCTGATTATCTACGGCTTGTCGATGTTCTGGGCGGTCGTCGCCATTTTGATGCACGAACAGCCCGAATACCTGCTGTTGGGCACTTACCTTTTGGGCTCAACGTTCTTCTACCTGATGCTGCGCTTTTTTCTGCGTTATCCGGACAGACTGTCTCTGCCGATTCGCGATTCCCAGCGCAGTTTGCGGGATTCGGTTCTTTTTGCCCGGCTGCAGAGTTTGGCCGACCAGACCGTGCCTGTTCTCAAGGGGTTGATTGCCCTGCTGGTTCTGCTGGCCCTGGTCGCTGGTGGACGGGCGACGGTCCAGGAGGCGGTCTTCGCCATGGGGGTGATAGGCGCCGGCGCTGTGCTGGTCTGGATCACCCGCGATCCGCGCAATCATTTTCTGCACGCTTTCCTTTACCTGGCCGGGCTGGTGCTGATCGTGCTGCTCGACCAGAGCGGCGATCAGCTGCTGTTTGGCCGTTTCCCGGTCGGCCGGATCGAGCTGATGCTGTTTGCACTGATGCTGCCTCTGGTGGTGGTCAAGATCGTGTTCAAGCGTGACGAGGAGCTGTTTTTGTCGACGCCGTTCGATTTTCTCATCCTGGCGATGAGCCTGTCACTGGTGATGGTGAGTCCCGAGCTTACCATCGCCTACAACCTGCCCTGGCTGATCGGGAAGGCGGTGGTTCTGTTCCTCGGCCTCAAGGTGGTTGCGGTCGGAACCCGCGCTTCGGCCCAGCAGGTCTGCACCGCCATGCTGGCGGCAATGGTGTTTGTGATTGTGCGGGGAATCGGGTAGTCTTTGCGCCTGATAGAGGAAGGCTGCCGGCGCCTTTTTGCC
>RFHG01000053.1 GCA_003696465.1 Gammaproteobacteria bacterium
CGAAGGCGGCTTCGACTGGTCGAACGAGGCGGATGTCCGCTTCATCCTGCGCGCCGCCGGCGAACGCAATCCGGTGGAAGCGGTGCTGGCGTTTCTGGCAGAGGCCCACGTCTGCTCCGCCGCACCGGACGGTTCCTCGAACAGGACGGAAAAATGGGATGTTCCGACGATCTCACTGGCTGCCGGTGAGCCTTTTCCCTTTCCTGATCCGGACAGCCCGGCCACCCTGCCGGCCCGATTGATTGCCGGTGAGCGGATGATCGAAGTCGCCTATTGGGGTGATGCAACCAGCCGTGACAACGTCAAATTCTGGGCGGGTGCAGGCGGCTATCCGGGAGCGGCCCTGCTGCGCGATGCACTCGACCTCATGCGTGGGCGATGGGAGGAAGCACGAGACGATCCCTTCTCGGTATCCGCGGTGCAGACCAGCAGCTTCCGCTTCGACTGGCGGCGGGACTATGTGCCGCTTGATGCCGGGTTTTCACCCAACGAGCATGGCGATGTGCAGATGGTCGGCTATCCGCTTGTCGAAATCCTCGCCGCCATCGGCCTGTCGCACGCCCGGCCGCTGCGTATTGACAAGCTGCTGTATCGATACGGCGTGATCGGCACGCAGGAGGCGCTTTTTGCGCCATTGCTGCTGCGTGCCGCCCTCGGTTGCGCGCCATTGCCTTTCGCGCGGCGGCAGTTTCGCATGGAACTCGGCTGGCCGGGGCAGGAGAATCAGGCGCGCTGCATTCTGGAGGTTACGGAGGAGACCATATCATGACGCAGACACTGACCCGCGAACAGATCGACGCCTGGGCGGATGATCCGTCGGGCCCTGTAGCCCTGCATCTGAAACAGAAGCTGCTGCCGGTCGAAGGCGAAGGCGGTGTGATCTTCCCGCCCACCTACGCTGATATCGGCTACAATATCGACACGCTCTCTGACGGAAGCAGGGTTGCCACCATCGACAGCGTCGGCAGCCAGGCCAACCGGATCGAGCCGCTCTTCAAGGAGCCGCCCTATGCTGCGCTCGTACCGCAGATCGAGATCGTCTATGGCAACGACAAGGTGGTCACGATTTTCGATGCCGGCCACCGGCTGGGCGATGCGCTTATCCGCTGTGTGGAGCCGGACGAGAGCGGTTTCGACCTGCGGCAGGCGGCCCATGACGCCTTTCTGGCCTTTCTCGATCGCGGCGACGCCACGCAGATCGCCAAGCTTGCCCCCACCTCGCTCGTCTTTGGTGTCTGGGATTCGCGGGACACCCAGGCCAAGTGGCCGCGGCTCGTGCA
>RFHG01000006.1 GCA_003696465.1 Gammaproteobacteria bacterium
ACCGACCGGACAGGCCCGATGTGACGCGGGCGTTGGTGGAAGCGTGGTATCGTGAGCGCGCTCACGTCAAGTTTCCGGAACGGATCGAGCATTGCCTGGAGTTTTTTTCAGACCCCGAGGCGTTTCGGCCAAGAGGTCTGATCGTTCGGCAAATCCGCCAGAGGTGGGGCTCCATGTCGCCCGCCGGACGGCTGCTGCTCAACCTGCGCCTCATTCAAGCGCCGGTCGACGCCATCGACTATGTGATCACCCATGAACTCTGCCACATCGCGGAGCCGCATCACGGCCCGGCGTTTTTCGACCTTCTCGAGAAGGTGATGCCAGACTGGGACCGTCGAAAGCAAAGGCTCGAACGAACCCTCGCCTGACAGTCGATCCCCGCCTGGCCCCGGAGTCCTGCGCCGCGCCTCGGACGACGTGCATCGCCCGAGAGCCCCGCCACGCTTCCGGCTCTCCAAGACAGGCGCGCCATGATCGTTCGTCCCCGCCACGCGCCGCAGTCCCGCCGAGGCGGAGGCCAGAGCCATGCCGCCATTCTTTGCCCGCACGACGCCCTCTTGACGCTCGATCTGAACCGCGCCGGGTTTGCCGGAGGCTCCAACTCTTGAGCAGGATGGAGCATTATGGGCAAGACAACGAACAAATTTTCCCCGGAAGTGCGCGAGCGGGCCGTGCGGCTGGTTCTGGACAACGAGGGCCAGCACGCCTCCCGCCGGCAGGCGGTCAAGACGATCTTGGCAAAGATCGGCTGCACGCCCCAAACGCTTAACAACTGGGTCAAGAAGGCCGAGGTGGACAGCGGTCGGCGCGCCGGCATTCCGACCGAGATGGCCGCGGCGCTCGAAGAGCCACGATGTGCTTCTGGCGGCGCTCGACCTGCTCGGCATCCCCACGGGCGACTTTCAGGTGGCACCGACCGCGATCCTCGAGAGGGGGCGGGCCCTGCCTGTCACCCGGTGTGAACTTGCGACAGAGCGGGGAACGGCTGCCGGAATACGACCGCTGGCAGCGCCGCGACCTCTCGGCCTGACGCCAACATCATATCTGCGCCGACGGCGTCTATCTGCACGCCCGGATGGAACCCGCAGGCCGAGTGGATGCTGGTCGTCCTCGGTGCAACGCCCAAAGGGAAGAGGGATCTCGTCGGCTTTCAGGTTGGTGCACGCGAGAGCGCGCAGATCTGGCGCGAACTGCTGGTCGACGTCAAGGCCAAGGGCCTGCGGGTTCCATCCGAGATCGCCGTGGGCGACGGGGCCATGGGGTTCTGGAGGGCGCTTGATGAGGTCTTGCCGGGGGCACGACGCCAGCGCCGTTGGGCCAACAAGACCGCCAACGTGCTCAGCAAGTTTCCGTAATCCATGCGCTTGGCGGTGGAGGTCGACCTGCGCGAGATCTGGTAGGCCGAAAACCCGTTCCGCGGCCGGGGCCACCATGGACCCCTTGAGTGGTCCAGGTTTCTCGGACAGCATGGCAGAGTTTTCAAGGTGTCTCCGGGGCAGGTCGACAGTCCTTGTCAACTTGATGGGCCAGATGGGCAGTCCACAGCCGGCACCGATCTCGTGCGATTTCGAGGCAGGACATCTCTCCTCTGTGGCTAAAGGATATCCCAAAGGAACGGAACAATTCCGTGGTGCATCGTCCGGAATGTGGCGTTGCCCTGCATGTGCGTTCTCCTGAAGGTGGGAAGTGGGTGCGTTTCTTCAGGACGGAAAGGTGAGCCTCAAGTCGGGCCAGAGGTTCCTGGCTTCGCTCTGCGCTGAATCTGGCCTGGCAAAGACGACAGCGGGGCAGGCGTGGCCCCCGCCTTGGCGCCGCAGCTCGAGGAATGTAACAGGCCAACCGCGTGCGTGGGCGAGCCGTCGAACGAGATCCGAAAGGGCG
>RFHG01000359.1 GCA_003696465.1 Gammaproteobacteria bacterium
CGGCACCCGGCACCGTGAACAGGCGGGCGAACAGCGCCAGACCCGCATCCAGGGCGACCGCCGCATCCAGGTCCAGGGCCACAGCCGGCTCAAGGTGCACAAGGATCTCCACCACCAGGCCGCGGCCAGCCAGCGCCTGCAGTCCGGAGAGGCAGCCCATCTAAGCGCCCGGGCCAGCCTCCAGCTTGCCACCACCGGCAGCCTCCGGGTCCAGAGCGAAGGCGATCTCACCGTGCGTGGCAAGAAAGACCACATCCTGCACGCCGGTGGAGAACTGCACCTGCAAGGCGCCAAAGAGATCGACGTGACCGCGAAAGGTCCCATCATTATCGAAGTCGCTCCCGGCATCCTGCCTCCCGCGACACTGGGCCGTCCATGGCCAGCGCAAAACGGCGGCGGCGTGCGCATCGAGCCCAGCGGCGAGATCCACCTCTACGGCAACAGCATCACCTTCGAGGGCGCCGTGAGCTACGCCGGTCAGGTCAACTACGACCTCGGCGCGCCGAGCCTGCCGGGGCAGGCGCAGGCCGCCGTACCTATGGCCGCACGGGATATCGCAGGGCTGCAGACCGATGCAGCGCCAGACAAAGAGACCGAGCGGCCCATACTGGAGCTGGAATACCTCTACCAGGACATGACCCCCGTGGTACGCGCGCCCTATGAGGCCACCTTCAGGGACGGGCGCAAGGTACAGGGTCGGCTAGATGATCAGGGCCGGGCCCGAATTCGGGCCACCAGCGCCGGTCCTGTCCACGTTGCCCTGGGTGAGGATGCCCGTGACTGGCAACCCAACAAAACCGAAAGCCCAAAGAATGCCTACCATCGCCCGGCGTTGACCCAAAAGGATGCCGAAGCACTCGTCACCCGAATCGATGAAGATCCGAAACTGCGCCAGATGGCCACCGAAAACGATCCCGGTGTCGGTGCGTGGATCTGGGGCGTGGTCCAGGGCGACTTCAACGAAAACCCCACCACCTCACAAATCATCGTCGCCAGCATCATCACCATGATCCCGGGGATCGATCAGGTGGCCGATGTGCGCGACATCATTGCCAACATCCTCACGCTCACAGACGAGCAGGATCGGGAAGATGCCTGGAACTGGGTGGCACTGGTAGTCACCCTCATCGGACTCATTCCAATCATCGGCTCGGCGCTCAAGGGCGTCTTCAAGGTCATCATCAATAATGCCGACGCGGGCCTCGACGCCATTCTTGCCATGCTGCGCAAGCTAGGCAAGGGCGATCCCCTGCGCATGTTGAAGGAATTCGACTGGGCGGCCAGGCGGCAGGAGCTGCACGACCTGTTCCAGGACGCCATCGGCCGCCTGCAGGCCGTGCTCAAGGCCCTGCGCGAATCGAGCGCGGTACGCTGGGTTCTCGACAGCGAGACCCTCGAACAACTGGCCCGCTGGCAGAAGGAACTCGACACCGTGCGCGAAGCGGGCCAGAAAAAGCTGGACGAGGCCATCGACCTGCTGAAAGCGCGTACAGAGGCCCTGCTGCGCAGGGCAAAGCCCAAACGCCGCGCACGTATTGAAACGGACCGGCCCGCCACCGTCCACACCCACGAATTGCCGGTGCCCTACGAGCCGCATCCTCGTGCCCTGGGCAAAGGACCAAAGGTCGAAGGCTCGCGGATCCACAAGCGCGTGCACAAGGACGGCGACCCCAACGACCCCTACACCATCATGCCCGATGGCAAGCCGATGGGGGCGGAGAGGGGGAAGATGCCGAAGGAACTGGCAGGTATGGAAGAATTGCCGGCCAATCATGATGAGTACGTCAAGAAAGGCTGGCCACGGCTGGATGTCGATCCCAAAGGCCGTCCTTCGGAAGAATATGTCAACTTCATCGCCGCCGAACCCGTCCGGCTAAAGCCGGGTACGAAAATCTACCGCGTCGTGGACGAAGCCGCCTACGACGACGGTGGCTGGTGGGCGTTCGAGCTGCCGAAAAACAAGACCGAATGGAGAAGAAATTACGCCGTGAAGGATTCATGGAACGACAACGGCTATTATGTCGAGTACGAGGTGCCGGAGGGTGGTCTCAAGGTATGGAAGGGGCCGGCTGCGGGGCAACGATATGAAAGTGTTGATGGAAGCGATTTCTACCTGCCAGGCGGAAAGGATCAGATTTATCTTGATAGAACATCTTTGGATGCTTCAAAACTTCAACCTAAATTGACGAATTGGCCCGAGCCATGATTGAACCCGAACTCAAGAAAAAACTGCTGGAGCGGATGTTTGCCAGTCCGGAATACATTGAACAATTCGTTGGTTATTTGGATAAAGCCGTAGAAGGACTGCACGAATCGCTGGAGTGGTTCGAGAATAATCCGCCGCAGGATGTGGACTGGGAAAGCTGGCATATTGCAGACACGCCCGAGGGATGGCGGATCAAGGCGGTTCCCAATTTCGAAAGAATGTTACGTTCGGCCAGACAGGGCTTGGAGAATGCGAAAAAAGGGGATTATCAGGTTATCGAGGGATTAACAGGAAGCATGATGGGGCTCACCCGCGATATGGACGTCCTGGGGGGCAAGTGGTGGGATTATGTGCCGAAGGAACTAGATGACAAGTTCTTTAATAATTTATACAAGGCAAGAAAGATGGCGTCCAATATTTGGAGAACGGTTGGTGATTATTGGAAAACTCCTGAATCAATTTTGAAGGAGAACATCACCGGTCCCATTGACGAACAAGAACTCCTGAAATACCTCGAGCCTCACGAACGGCCCTGAGACGTTACGGATAACGTAACTTCGCATAGAACTCAATCCCGCATTACATGAAAGTCGCAGAAAGGCTGGCCACGATCGGATCCGCCGGACAGACGAGGTAATCCTAGAGAAGGGTTTGCCAACTACCTTGACACCAAGCCAGTCAGGCTCAGCCCGGAACGAAAATCTACCGCATCGTGGTCGAAGCTGCCTATGACGACGGCGGCTGGTGGGCCCTGGAATTGCCGAAGAACAAGACTGGATGGCGCCGCGACTATGCGGTCAAGGGCTCGTGGAACGACAACGGTTATTATGTCGAATACGAGGTGCCAGAGGGTGGCCTCAAGGCATGGAAGGGGCCGGCTGCGGGGCAGGAATATGCCGATGGCCGGTTCCACCTGAAAGGAAGTAAAGACCAGATTTTCCTCGACGGAAAATCTCTGGACCCGTCCCAACTGCAACCCAAACTGACGAACTGGCCGGAACCATGATTGAACCCGAACTCAAGAAGAAACTGCTGGAACGTATGTTTTCCAGTCTCGATTACGCTAGGAAGTTTCCGAATATCACCGCAGAGCGGTGGAAGGCTTGGAAGAAGCACTACAGTATTTTGAGGAAAACCCGCCGGAAGATGTGGATTGGGAAAGTTGGCATATCGCAGACACGCCGGAAGGATGGCGGATGAGGGCGGTTCCAAATTTTAAAATGAATCAGGCGGCAATCGACGAGGGCATCGAGAAAGCGGAAAAAGAGAACGACTGGGAATACCTTGAAGATGCTGCAGGCTCATTGATGTCCCTCACCCGCGACATGGACGTTCTGGGAGAAAAATGGTGGGACTATGTTCCGAATGAAATCGCACGAAAGTTCGGTGTCAACCTGAGTAAGGCGCAGCAGATGGCGGCAAATATTGCTTGGACACTTGGTGAGGCATGGAAAGATGATGAGATATTGCGTGAAAGAATCACGGGGCCGATTGACGAACAGGAACTCATGAAATACCTTGAGTCGCACGAGTGACTATGAAACTCCACAGGTAATTCCGCTATCTCGCTTTAGTGCACTTGATAGTCTTGCCGGTGTAGCCGGCAAGGCGGCAAGGGGTCTGGTGCACAGGCTCAGCAAGTAGTCCCGGATATCTCGTATGAATTCCCGTTGAGGGTTGTCTGGCACCCTGTCTGTCGATGGCCTTCGTCCGCTGGGAGCACCCACAGGGCCGGGGTGGTACCTCAGTCCGCTTCCGGCCAGAGTCGCTTGGGTCTGAACAGGCCGCACAGCATCCCTTCGTCCACTCGTCTGAGGGCAACGACTGCCGCGCTGCAGGTGGGCATGTCTGCCTGCACGCCGGTGAGCAGGGAGAGCAGTGAGGAGATGCCGGGATTGTGGCCCACCAGCATCAGGCGGTCGCAGTCGGCAAGATGGCTCTCGAGCACGCCCTGCAGGTTGGCGGTGGATGCCTCGTAGATGCGCGGTTCCTCGAGCAGTTTCGGGCTATCCTTGCCCCAGGCGGAGCGCAGCAGTTCGGCGGTCTGCAGGGCGCGCCGTGCGGGGCTGGTGACGATGTAGTCCGGTTTCAGCAGAGCATCGCGCAGAAAGGCCCCCATGCGCGGGGCGTCGCGTTCGCCGCGGGCATTGAGCGGACGGTCGAAATCGGCCTGGTTTGGGTCGGCCCATGAAGACTTGGCATGTCGCAGGAGGATGAGCTGTTTCATGTGTGATGATCTCCCGATTGTGTTGCCGCCGGAGCTGCCGTCATGGGCGTGCTGGCTGGCGCAGGATGCCGATGGCAGCTGGTGGGTCTATGAGGTGGAGCCACTGCGCTATCACGCCGGCTGGTACGAGAACGAGCTCGGTCGTCGCCAGCGTGTGGGCACGGGAGCACCTCGTCCCGACTGGGGTGAGCGCCTGTGGCGGCTCAGAATCGATGGTGCAGGGTGAGGGAGAAGCGGTCAACCCGGGTTTCGGGCTGGTGCACCAGGCAGGTGCTGCCGGCCGTGCAGGCGCCGACGCCGGACATGGCCCGCACTGCGATTGCCGGCGAGGCATCCAGTCGCAGGCCCTCGTAGGCAAGGATCAGGCGGTTGTTCGTGTTCAGCCTCCAGGCGGCGGCTGCCCATGCCGAGGGACGGGGGCGCGGATGGAGGGTCGGGTTGTCGGCAAAGCCCAGGCTGTCGAGATGGGCGTTCTGGCGTACGCCCCAGGGTTGCAGCAACCCGCCTTCCAGTTCCAGGCGGTCGATCGTCCAGCGCCCGCCGAGGCGGGCAAGCCCCATGAAGAAGTCCTCGTTCTGGCTGCTACCGGAGCCGTTGGCGATGCTGCGCCGGGCGAGCTGTATGCCAAGGCCGGCGAGCAGTTCGAGCCGGCGGTTGTCCCGGCCCGGGCTGTAGCCGGCCAGGAATTCCTGGGTGGTGCCTGTCCAGCCGGTGGTGGTCTGCAGCGGGATGCCACTGTGGGTCTGGCCGTCGTAGTCGACATTGCCCGTAACCAGTCGTCCGCGCCACTCCAGGCTCCAGGCCGTCCATGAGCGGTTCCAGCCCATCTGCAGCAGGAAACGGGGGCCCTGTTCGGTGAGCAGGGTGTTGCCGCTGTCGCCGGTTTCTTCCAGGGCAAAGGACTCCGCCCCGGCCGCCAGCCAGACGCCGGCAGGCCGGGCCACGCAAGTCAGCGGGAGCAGGAGGCACAGGCCCCCCGCCAAGGCGCCCTTGCGGAGGGTCACGCGTTTAGCGGATACGCGTTATGGCCTTTCTCCATGCGCGGATCAGCGGTTGTGGCTGCCGTCGCAGTAGGGCAGGTTGCCGCTCTTGCCGCAACCGCAGAGCCACAGGGTGTCGTCCTTTTCGGCCTTGATCTCGTAGGGGCCTGTACCCGGATGGTCCTTGTGCGAGCCGTCGCACATGGGCGGGTTTTTGGTGTGCCCGCAGCCGCAGACCCATAGTGTGTCGCCGGCCTTGACCTCGACTGCCCAGGGTTCGCCCTTGTCGTAGATGCTCATGCCATGTGCTCCTTGAGTGTTGTATTTGTTGACGGGGGTAGCATAACGGGCCCGGTGAGTCGGGCCAAGAGGCATCAGGGATTGCCCGTACGTCGTGCATCGAGGCTGATGGCCGGCCGCTCGATGCTGGACAGGACCAGCAGCCCGCCGGTGATGGACAGGTTCTTCATGAACATGATCATCTGGACCTGGTTGCCGAAGTCGGTATGGAAGATGATCGCGGCCAGCACCGTGAATGCGGCCAGGGCCCAGGCTGCCCAGCGGGTCCACAGCCCGAGCGCCAGCAGCAGCCCGCCGCCGATCTCCAGTACCACTACCAGCGGCAAGAGGGCTGCCGGCACGCCCATGGCGCTCATGTATTGGGCCGTGGCCTCCCAGGCCCCGAGCTTGTTGAGCCCCGCGAGGATGAAGATGTGGGCCAGCAGGATGCGCCCGATGAGCTGTATCCAGTTGTTCATGGTGAGGTCCTCCGTTCCGTCGTGTGGGTGATACATGAATTATCAGTTCGTATAATTAAAATTAAAAACGGAAAAATTCTGGAAAACTGTTCTAAAATATAGAAATGAATCTGCCGCGTACCCAGCTGGAGCACTGGGCGGTGGTGGCTGCCATTGTCGATGCCGGCAGTCATGCGGCCGCTGCCGAGCGTCTGCACCGCAGCCAGTCCACGCTGAGCTATGCCGTCGACCGGCTGGAGGAGCGGCTCGGTCTGCGGCTGTTCGAGCGTGTTGGCCGGCGCGCGCGGCTCACCGAGGATGGCGCCCTGCTGCTGCAGCGGGTACGGCCGCTCCTGCAGGAGCTGGTACGTGTCGAGCGGCTGGCTGAGCAGATGCGCTCCGGCTGGGAGGCCGAGTTGCGGGTCGTGGTCGATGCGGCCTACCCCACGCACTGGCTGATGGCCGTGCTGGAGCGCTTTGCCGAGCATCATTCGGTGCCACGGATCCAGCTCGAACAGGTAGTACTGGCGGCCGAGGACATGGCTTCTCTCGAGGAGGCCGATCTGGTGATCTGCAGCAGCCTGCCGACCCGCCATCTGGCACGGCCACTGTTCCAGATAACCTTCCTGGCGGTTGCGGCGCCCGAACATGCCCTGGTGAGGATGGGAAAGACGCTGGACGAGACCGTGCTGGCCCGTTATCCGCAGGTGGTTACCGCGACCATGGGCGATGCTGCCCGGGAGGCGGGTTTTCTGTCGCCCGGCCCGCGCTGGCGGGTGTCGAGCCTGACCGCAGCCAGGGCGGCGGTGTGTCAGGGGCTGGGGTATGCCTGGTTGCCGGAGGCCGAGATCGAGCAGGAACTGGCCTCGGGTGCGCTGGTGCCGCTGCCGCTGGAGCGGGGCGGGCGCTATCATGCCGATCTCCAGCTGCTGTTGCCGGGCGGCCCGGATTGCGGCCCGGCCCTGTCGGCCCTGGTGGGCCTGTTCGAGGCGCAGGCCCGGCGCATTCGCGAGTGCGGCCGCCCCTGAACCCGGACCTTTGTCCATGTCGCCGATGGACAGGATGTGCTAGGGTACATTCAGGACACCCGCGGTCCTCCCTCATTTTTTGCAGTTTCGGAGTTTCATCATCCCCATGTGGTATCAAGGTCTTCTCGATCTGTCCTGGTGGCAGATCACCCTCGTCGTGCTCGTGCTCACGCACATCACCATTGTCAGCGTCACTGTTTACCTGCATCGACATTCCGCCCACAGGGCGCTCGATCTGCACCCGGCCCTGGCGCATTTCTTCCGTTTCTGGCTCTGGCTCACCACCGGCATGCTCACCCGCGAATGGACGGCCATTCATCGCAAGCATCATGCCCATTGCGAGACCGAACAGGACCCGCACAGCCCGGTGGTCATGGGCCTGTCGACCGTGCTGTTGCGCGGGGCCGAGCTGTATCAGGCCGGCAAGACGCCGGAAACGCTGGAGAAATACGGCAAGGGCACACCCGATGACTGGGTGGAGCGAAATGTCTACAGCCGCTTCCCGATCCTGGGCGTGAGTCTCATGCTGGTGATCGACCTGTTGCTGTTCGGGGCCATTGGCCTGACCGTCTGGGCAGTGCAGATGCTGTGGATTCCCTTCCTCGCGGCTGGTGTCATCAATGGGCTGGGGCACTGGTTCGGCTACCGCAACTTCGAGTGCAGTGATGCGGCAACCAACATCGTTCCCTGGGGGATACTCATTGGTGGCGAGGAGCTGCACAACAACCATCACAGCTTTCCTTCCTCGGCCAAGCTCTCGGTTCGCCCCTGGGAGTTCGATCTGGGCTGGGCCTGGATCCGGCTGTTCAGTGCCCTGGGGCTTGCCAGGGTCAAGCGCCTGCCGCCGGAAATGCATGTCAGTTCCGAGCCGCGCGAGATCGATACCGCGACCATCCGTGCCTTGGTGAGCAACCGGCTGCAGGTGATGGCGCGCTACCGTGACGAGGTGATTGCCCCGGCCGTGCGCGAGTTGCAGGCCGAGGCCGACCGCCGGCAGCGGCGTCTGCTCGGGCGTGCACGCAGCCTGCTGCTGCGTGACGAGCGGCTGCTCGATGCCCGCGGGCAGGCCCAGCGGGCTGCCCTGCTGGAACAGCCGGTACTGCAGCGGCTGCATGAGGAGTGGCTGCACCTGCAGGCCGTATGGCAGCGCCGGGCCAAGGACAACGA
>RFHG01000360.1 GCA_003696465.1 Gammaproteobacteria bacterium
ATCTTTTCCCCATGTGGCAACGGCACATCCCCAATCTCATCACCCTGTTCCGGTTCCTGCTCATTCCGCCGGTACTCTGGCTGATTCTGCACCAGCGCAGCGACCTGGCGCTGGTGCTGTTTGCTCTGGCCGGGCTCTCCGACGGCCTCGACGGCTGGCTGGCTCGACGCCACGGCTGGCGCAGCCGGCTGGGTGCCTTCCTCGACCCGCTAGCCGACAAAACGCTGATGACCACCACCACCCTTTTGCTGGGCTGGCAGCACATGCTGCCCTGGTGGCTGGTGGCCATCATCATCGGCCGCGACCTCATCATCCTGGCCGGGGCCGCGGCCTTCCATCTGCTCACTCAAAGGCTGGAGATGCAGCCCAGCCTGCTCAGCAAGTTCAATACCGTGGTGCAGATCGTGCTGGTGGTGGCGGTGCTCTGGCACCATGGGGTCGCTTCCCTGCCGCAGATGCTGATGAACGGGCTCATGGGCCTCGCCCTGTTTACCACCCTGGCCAGCGGGCTGGACTATGTGGTGCGCTGGAGCGACAAGGCGCGTGCGGCCCTGCGCTCATGAGCCCCCGGTCTGTTCCGCCGGCAGCATGAACGGCCCCCAGCACCAGCTTCCGCTCGACATCCGTCTGCGCGCAGACAGCGGCTTCGAGACCTTCCTGCCCGGTGCCAACGCCGTGGCCCTGGCAGCCGTGCGCAGCCAGGCCGAAGGAACGGGCGAGCCCCAGCTCCTGCTCTGGGGCGGGGCCGATACCGGCAAGACGCACCTGCTGCAGGCCGCCTGCCACGAGCAGGCGCGGCGCGCCCTGCCCGTGGTCTATCTGCCCATGCAACAGATGCTGGAGGCCGGACCGGGTCTGTTCCAGGGGCTGGAGGGCCTGCCCCTGATCTGCATTGATGATGTTCAGGTCCTGGCCGGCCGGCCGGAATGGGAAGAGGCCCTGTTTCATCTGATCAACCGGCTGCGCAGCGCGGAAGGTCGTCTGCTGATGGCCGCCCGCGGCAATCCGCGCCATGCCCCGTGGCAGCTGCCGGATCTGCATTCACGGCTCGAGTGGGGCCCCGTGTTCCAGCTGCAGCCGCTCGACGAGGAAGGGCGCCTCGAGGCCATGCGCCTGCATGCCCGGCAGCGGGGCATGGAAATCCCGAACGAGGTCGGTCGCTATCTGCTGCGCCAGTATCCCCGTGACCTGGG
>RFHG01000361.1 GCA_003696465.1 Gammaproteobacteria bacterium
GCAGTTCGCGCTGTTTACCAGCCTGGCGGCCATGCCGCGCACGTTCGTCAATGCCTCAACCGGCATGCTGGTGGACATGTTTGGCTGGCAGCATTTCTTTCTGCTTTGCGCGGCGCTGGCCGTGCCCGGCATGATGCTCCTGCCAACCATCGCCCCTTGGAACGGCGGGGACCGGCAAGGGCGGTGAGGCCATGAACGGGCCGCGGGCCATGGCGACAGGCATACAGCAGCGCCTCACGTCCTGGTGGCTTGCTCCGATGATGCTGGCCTCGGGCCTGGCCGGCATTGCCTATGAGGTGCTCTACGGCCGAATGCTGGGCAACCTGATCGGCGACCAGTTCATCGTCTCGGCCTCGGTGCTGATCACTTTCCTACTAGGCATCGGTCTCGGTTCGCGGCTGGCCTGGCGGGCATGGCGCTGGCTGTGGCTGATCGAATTGGCCATCGGTGCCTACGCCTTGGCCTTCAGCCTCGCGATCGAAGGCATCGACCGCTGGCTGTACACAGCTGGCGGCCTGGAACAGGCCGCATGGCGGGCCATGGCGCTGCTGCTGCCGCCATCGCTGCTCATCGGCTGCAGCGTGCCGCTGTTTGCTGGCTACATCGAACAGCAGCGCTACCGGCGTCCATTTGCCCGTGCCTATGCCTTCTACAACCTCGGCGCGGCCGCAACGGCGCTGGCCATAGAGTTCCTGCTACTGCGCCAGCTGGGCATCCGGAATACGGTCTGGCTGTTTGCGGCCATCAATCTGCTGATTGCCCTCGTGCTGCGCCATCACGGGGCGTCCGACCGGCCGCAGGAGCCGATGCCCGCACCCATGCGGCATGGGGACGTGATGACCGTGATCCTGATCGGCATCGCATCGGCCATCTTCCAGCTGCTGTCCATCAAATGGGCCGAAATGCTGTTCGGCCCGTTCAGGGAATCCTTCGCCATCGTGCTCTCCATCGTCCTTCTGGGCATCGCGGCCGGTGCCTGGCTGGTCGGGCGAACGGGCATGAACGTCGAACGAATCACGCTGATCGCCGCGGTGGGCACGCTGATCCCGCTTTTCCTTTTCGAGCCGGTGGCCGCGCTGCATGCCCGGCTCTACCCGCTGGCCGCCGGTCATGAACTGGGCGTGGCCGTGCTGAAATGGGCCTGCATGGCCCTACTCATGGGCGCGGCTTGCCTGGCTTTCGGCGCCCTGCTGCCGGCCCTGGCCGGCGACAGGCGGCAGGCCAGCATTGAATCGGGCCGCCTGCTGTTCATCAGCTCGCTAGCCAATGTGGCGGGCTTCGTGCTCATGGCCTTCGTGCTGCATGAGCGCCTGGACTATGGCCTGATCCTGCTTTGCGTCGTCTTCCTGTGCCTGCTGGCGGCAAGCCTGCGCAACATCCTGCGTCCGGTAGCCCTGGCCCTGCTGGCGCTTGCCCTGCTCGGCTGGAAGGTTCAATGGGATGAAAAGCTGCTGTACCTCAGCTACACCTCGTTCCGCGATCCAGGGGAGCTGGCGCAGGCGCGCGCCGCACTTGAATCCACGCACATCTTCAAGGGGCGTCAGGATGTCTTCTCAATCAACATCATTGATGGGGAACCCTATTTCTTCATCAATGGCTACACGAGCATCCCGCTGAACAACCCCTCGGAGAAGGTAGTCGGGGCCCTGGGCGCATGGTTTTCCCCGCGCCATGAGCAGGCGCTGGTGCTGGGCCTGGGCAGCGGCGCCACGGCCACGGTCGTGGGCCAGCTGTTCGCCCATACCGATGTCGTGGAAATCAATCCGGTCGTGCGCTCTCATTTACACCTGATGCGGCGCTGGAACTTCGACATCGAGCACAATTCCAATGTCGACATTCATGTGGACGATGCGATTCACTTCCTCAAACGCAGCACTGCCCGCTACGACCTAATCCTGAACACGGTCACGACCCCGCTGTATTTCAGCTCCTCGAAGCTCTACACGCTCGATTTCCTGAACCTGGTATCCAGCCACCTGTCTCCGGACGGGCTGTACGTGACCTGGATGGACTCCCGCATCGGGGATGCCGGAGCCGACATCATCCTGCGCACGCTGCATGAGCACTTCGCCCATTGCAGTCTGGCCTATGTAAAATCCGCTTATTTCCTCTTCCTGTGTTCTGATGCCCCAATTGTCAGGCAGGACTTACCCGCACTCGCGCCGGGGCATACGGTCCATGACGACCTGCTCAAACATCACGGCATCGTGTCAGCATGGATCCCCGACCAGTTGATCGTGCCGGATGCCTGGGCCCTGCTGCCGGATGCGCGGACGCCGATCAACACCCTGGACCGGCCGGTCCTCGAGTTCAGCATGGCACATGTGGACAGGCGCGGTATCCCCCAGCTGAAGCGGCGCATACTGGAGCAGATGTCCGCACGCGAAATCAGCCGGGCTCTGCAAAGATCGGAATCCTCGCTGGCGCCCGAATGGCTCTGGCATGCATGGCTCAGGCTTGAGGATTCTGATTTCACGCTGGCCTGGCAGCAGTGGCTGCAGCAACGGGACAAGGACTTCCGCCAAAAGCTGGAGGCCGTCATCCGGGACTATGACCGACGCCTGCAACGCGCCTCGGCGGATGCTGACGTGTTCCATCATTTCGGCTATGTCATGATGCAGATGGATTACATAGAGGATGCCATGCTTCTTTTCAGGCAGACACTGAAGCTCGATCCGCTTCATGACAACACGCATTTCAATCTGGCTACCTGCCACGAATGGCTGGGCCAGCCAAAACAGGCGCTCGATCATTACCTGCAGGAATACAAGATCGACCCCAACGACGAGGACGTACCCTGGCGCATCGGCCGCGTGCTGGCGGGGATGAACCGCTGGCAGCAGGCCCTACCCTGGCTTGAAAGGGCCGCGAAGATCATGGGCAAGGAAGCACCGCCGGCCCTGGGCGAGCTGCTCGCCCGCGCTCGGACCCACCAATAGACTGGCTGCTCGACCTCATCGGATCATTGTGCCCTCATGATTATCGCAAATATACAAATCGATAATCCCCTCCGTCGCCTCCATCAAACCAGTTGCGACAAAAAGGAACGAGCGGACACAATCACGGGGCGCCTGGCCGAAAACGCATCCACGCCCTCGTATTCGCCGTCCAGCGCCAACTGAAAGGCGTGCCGGACGCCAAGCTGACGCGCAAACACCTCTAAGTGTCTGGACAACGGCTGATTCACCGAAGATTTGGCCTCGACGAGAAACCACGGCTCCCCGTTCTTCGTGACCAGAAAGTCCACCTCGCGCTTTTCC
>RFHG01000054.1 GCA_003696465.1 Gammaproteobacteria bacterium
AGGCGGCACATCCTGCGCAGCGCCTGCCACTCAGCCCTGACGGCTGTCCAGATAGGCCCGCTCGGAGATGTCGGTCCAGGCGAACACCTTGTCGCGGAAGCGGCTGAAACTCTCGTAGATGCGCCGGGCCTGTTCGCTGCTCTCGGCCAGCTCCTGCACCACCTCCTCGGACAGGGTGCGCAGGCGTGCCAGCACGTCATCGGGCAGGCGGCGTACATCCACGTGGTGTTCCTTTTTCAGCTTTTCCAGCGCATCGTTGTTGCGCGCCACGTATTCGACAAGGATCTCGTCGTTGGCCACACGGCAGGCGGCGCGGACGATGGCCTGAAGGTCGGCCGGCAGGGCCTCGAAGGCCTGCTTGTTGACGATGGCCTCCAAAGTTGTGCCCGGCTCGTGCCAGCCCGGGTAGTAGTAATAGCGCGCCGCCTTGTACAGGCCGAAGGCGAGGTCATTGTAGGGGCCCACCCACTCGGTGGCATCGATCACGCCCGACTGCAGCGAGGTGAACAGCTCCCCGCCCGGCAGGTTCACCGGCGTGCCTCCGGCCCGCTTCAGCACCTCGCCGCCAAGCCCCGGTATGCGCATCTTGAGGCCCTTGAGGTCTTCCAGGCTGTTGATCTCGCGGTTGAACCAGCCGGCCATCTGCACCCCGGTGTTGCCGGCAGCAAGCGGCACCACGCCAAACGGGGCATAGGCCTCTTCCCACAGCTCCATGCCGCCGCCATGGAACAGCCAGGCATTCTGCTCGTCGGCGGTGAATCCGAAAGGTACGGCAGAGAAGAACTGGAAGGCCGCGTTCTTGCCCTTCCAGTAGTAGGCCGAGCCATGGCCCATCTGCGCGGTACCGCGCGAGACCACATCGAACACCTCGAATGCCGGGACCAGTTCCTTGGCGCCGTAGACCTTCACCTCGATGCGTCCGCCGGACATCTCCGTGATCAGGCGGGCCAGCTTTTCCGCGCCGGTACCCAGGCCGGGGAAGTTCTTTGGCCAGGTCGTCACCATCTTCCAGCGAATGGTCTGCTGGCGCATCACGGCCGGTGCGCCTGCACCCTTGTCGGCCGTCTTGTCCTTGCAGGCTGCCAGCCCGCCCGTGGCCAGCGCACCCACGCCCGCGACGCGGATGAAATCACGACGTTTCATTGTTCGTCCCTCCCCTGAATGAATACCGGTTCGAAATCCTATCATGCCCGGGGCTATACTCCATGACATGTCCAACCGAAGCCTGGGTCTCGACGAATCCCTGCATGCCTACCTGCTGGCGCATGGCGTGCGCGAGCCGGATGTGCTGCGGCGCCTACGCGAGGAAACGGCACGACTGCCCGAGGCAGTGATGCAGATCGCCCCGGAGCAAGGGGCGTTTCTGAACCTGCTGGTGAAGCTCACCGGGGCGCGGCGCATCATCGAGGTGGGCACCTTCACCGGGTACAGCTCCATTGCCATGGCGCTGG
>RFHG01000362.1 GCA_003696465.1 Gammaproteobacteria bacterium
GACCTTGACCTGGCCGGGGAAAGGGGTGCCGGCCTGATCGAGGATCTGCAGCAACGGATGTTGCCCTTTGCCATCCTCACGGCCAGCTCGGACGGGGCGGAACTGGCCCGGGCCTGCACGCCGGAGTGCCTCGGCCTGCTGCCCAAGTCGCTGGATGCCGATGCCCTGCTGAATGCGGTACACCGCATACTGGAAGGCGAGCGTGTAATCGACGAACGGCTGCAGACACTGATCGAAGAGGCACGTAACGAGGCAGCGCTGCTCACCGACCGTCAGCGCGAGGTACTGATGCTGCTGGCCGACGGCCTGCCCAACAAGCTCATCGCCGACCGGCTGGGGCTGACCGAGATCACGGTCAAGACCCATGTCAGCGCCATCATGCATGCACTGGGTGTGCGCAACCGCACCGAATGCATCGTACAGGCCATGCGCCGCGGACTCATCGGCACAGAGGACTCGGATTCGGTCTGAACTTCAGCCGGATGTTTCCAGCATGCGCTGCATCATCAGCCGCAGGCGCGGGGGGCGGACCGGCTTGTGCAGCACGGGAATACCGGCCAGTTCCTGCCGCTCAAGCTCCAGACTGTCAGTCTCGCCGGTAATCACCAAGGCCGGCACGTCCCGGCCCTGCCGCTGGCGCACCAGGGCGATGGCCTCGTAGCCAAGCCGACCGCGCGGCAGGCGCTGGTCGGCAACGACCAGCGCACAATCGCTGCCCACCTCCGGATCCCGCTCCAGCGCCTCCAGATCGGCGCAGGCGGTAACCCGACAGCCCCAGTCCTGCAAGAGCCCCCCCATGGCCTCGCGTACCATGGCATCGTCTTCCACCAGCAGCACATGGCAATCCGGAAACGGGACATCACCGGCATCGTCATGAACGGGGAGTGCACTCACCTGATTCGGGTCACCCCGCTGAAGCAGGAAACCGAAACGGCAGCCCCGGTCCGGTTCCGAATCCAATTTAAGGTCGATATCCAGCAGGAGGGCCAGGCGATGCACGATGGCCAGCCCCAGCCCCAGGCCCTTCTCCCGTGCCCGTTCCGGGTTGTCGAGCTGGTGAAACTCGCGAAAGACGGCCTCCTGCTCGGCCTCCGGTATACCCGGCCCTTCGTCGCTCACGAACAGCTCGATGCCATCCGCCCGCGCATGACA
>RFHG01000363.1 GCA_003696465.1 Gammaproteobacteria bacterium
ACAATACCTGGAGGATCTCCAGCTCGGCTTCGGTTGGTTTGACGCGATGACTCATGGCGGGTCGGATTCTGTTTTTTACGAAAAACTTCGTACTGCAAAACTATACGAAACCCTTCGTAAAGTCCAATTCTTTTTACGAAAACTTTCGTAAAACTGTCGACACGGAAGGAAGGCGGGCTCACCCCGACGAATCAGGCAGCGGAGAAATTGTACGCAACACACCAAATGGAAATTGTACATAACACACTAACAATCAACCATTTGGATTTCGTAAGTGGCCCGAAAATTCCGACAAGCGCAAGCAGCGCAAAATATTCGTCATGCGTTTGTGGAATACACTCGAAAAGCTATCTTGGCTTCGCGATCCAATCTGAGTACTTCTCTCACCAACTCACCAACAGTCCCTTGAACAGGCCCCAATGGCCATTTGAAGACCGGACGCGCACGAAAAGCGCGCAGTATCCATTCGCAGTCGGGTATCACAATCACAGAGTGACTTCAACGTAGCTCTTCTTCGCGGAAGAGGATTGGGTGTTTTTGTCTGCGGGCAACCGGCGTCCTGCAGCAGAAGGGAAGGTATGTCCACCAATGATCCATCATTTTTCCTAACCAAACAGGATTTCTTATGAAAGAAGCATTCCGCAAGCTGCAACTGCTCGCCCTGTGCCTGTTGCTGTCCCACTGGGCGCTGGCCCAGTTCACGGTCAGCGGCAAGGTAACCGACACCAACGGCGAGCCACTGATCGGTGCCACCGTGCTGCTGAAAGGCACGACCATCGGCACCGTGACCGACCTGGACGGCATGTTCACGCTCGACGTCCCGCAAGACCGCGGCACCGTCGTGATCAGCTACACGGGCTACGAGACGAAGGAGATCGAAGTCTCGCCCCAGAACCGCGAGCTGAACGTGGTGCTCGAGTTTGCCTCGGAAGCCCTCTCGGAAGTCGTGGTCGTGGACGTGGGCTATGGCACGGCGCGCAAGGAAGCGCTGACGGGGGCCGTGGCTCAGGTGCGTCCCGAGAAGCTGGAGCAGGTGCCGCTCAGCTCGTTCGAGCAGGCGCTGCAGGGCAACGTGGCCGGCCTGCAGGCCGCCATGGGCAACGGCCAGCCCGGCGCCAACGTCTCGGTGCGCATCCGCGGCCAGGGTTCGATCAGCGCCTCGAGTGAGCCGCTCTACGTCATCGACGGCGTGCCCGTCATCTCGGGCAACCTGACCGTGGACGCCGAGACGAGCAACCCGCTGGCCTCGCTCAACCCCAACGACATCGAGTCGGTCTCTGTGCTCAAGGACGCTGCCGCCACGGCCATCTACGGCTCGCGCGGCGCCAATGGCGTCATCCTCATCACCACCAAGAGCGGCAAGTCGGGCCGGCCCAAGATCGACGTGCGCACGATGTACGGCTTCAACGACTGGGCCATACCCAAGAGCAAGCGCCTGCGCGGCCTGACGGCACTCGAGTACGCCGACCTGTACATCGAGGGCTACGTCAACCGCGGCCGCACCGTAGAGGAAGCCATCCAGCTGTTCAACAAGGACTTCCCTGACCCCATCACCGGCCTGCCGGCCGTGGACATCATGCCCGACGGCCAGGGCGGATGGACGCTGGGCGAGGTGCGCGTGGACACGCGCTGGGTCGATGAGATCTCGCGCATCGGCGCCACCCAGAGCGTGGACCTGAGCGTCAGCGGCGGCAACGACCTGATGCGCTACTACGCCTCGGGCAGCTATTTCTACCAGCAGGCGCCCATCATCTACTCCGACATGGACCGCTACTCGTCGCGCCTCAACGTGGACGTGACGCCCTCCGACAAGGTGACCATCACCAACCACTTCAACCTGTCGCGCACCCAGCAGCACGGCATGAACGACGCCACGCGCTGGGCCAACCCCATGTACAACAGCTACCTGCTGCCGCCCACCGTGCCCATCTACGACGCCGAAGGCAACTTCTACGCCGGCCACCGCACCATCATGGGTGCTAACAACCCGGTAGGCAGCCTCAGCGGCGACGACGAGCAGACCTGGGACCAGGTGCGCGTCATGGACAACCTGAGCGCCTCGTATGAGCTGCTCGACAACCTGGTCTTCAAGTCGGCATGGAGCTTCGACATCATCAACTACCACGAGTTCTACTACCGCAACCCGCGCTACGGCGACGGCCGCAACGTGGGCGGTCTGGCTTCCGAGACCGAGCGCGACATCCTCACCTGGATCGGCACCCAGACGCTGACCTACGAAAACACGTTCGGCGACAAGCACAACTACGACCTGCTGGCCGGCTACGAAGCCACCAAGACCAGCATGCGCACCGTGTATGCCTTTGCGCAGAACTTCCCCAGCCCGCAGCTGCGCCTGCTGGCCAGCGCCTCGAGCCCACAGGAGACCTTCAGCTCGCTGTCGGAATACGCTTTCGAGTCGATGTTCTTCCGCGCCAACTACAACTACGACTACAAGTACTACCTGTCGGCCTCGGTGCGCCGCGACGGCTCGTCGCGCTTCGGCATCAACAACCGCTACGGCACCTTCTGGTCGGTGGGCTTCTCGTGGCGCCTCGACCAGGAAGACTTCCTGGCCGGCAACGACCTCATCAACGCCCTGAAGCTGCGCGCCAGCTATGGCGTGTCGGGTAACGCCGGCATCGGCAACTACGTGCACCTGCGCACCATCTCGTACTCGGGCATCGACTACCTGGGCCAGCCGGGTGGTGCACCCACCCAGATCGGCAACTCTGACCTGACGTGGGAGAAGTCGAAGAGCTACAACATCGGCCTCGACTTCACCATCCTGAACAGCCTCAGCGGTACGGTCGAGTACTTCAACCGTCTGTCGGACGACCTGCTGCTCAACGTGCCCGTCTCGCGCACCACGGGCTTCCGCAGCATCACCAAGAACTTCGGCGCCATGCGCAACAAGGGCGTCGAGCTGACGCTGGACTACAGCATCGTCGACCGGCCCGACCTGCGCTGGAGCGTGGGCGGCAACATCACCTTCCTCAAGAACCGCATCACGCGTCTGGACAAGCCCTTCACGGCCGACACCCACGACTCGAAGCGCCGCGAGGAAGGCCGCGACTACGAGTCGTACTACCTGTTCGACTGGGCAGGCGTCGATCCCGAGACGGGCGCCCCGCTCTGGTACACCGACTCGACGCGCACCGAGACGACGAGCAACATCGCCGAGGCACAGCGCTTCTTCACCGGCCAGACGGCCACGCCCAGCTTCTTCGGCGGCTTCAACACCAGCTTCAGCTGGAAGGGGCTCAGCATCGACGCCCAGTTCACCACCAGCTGGGACAACTGGATCTACGACGCCACGGCCTGGGTCATCCAGGGCGACGGTCGCTTCACGCCCCGCAGCCAGACCAACCTGGTGCTCAAGCGCTGGCGCAAGCCCGGCGACGTGACCGACGTGCCCAAGTTTGCATGGGGCAACACCAGCGGCTCCAACCAGCGCGGCTCCACCCGCTGGCTGCACGACGGCACCCACATCCGCCTGCGCAACCTGACGGTGGCCTGGCGCCTGCCCGACACGCTGCTCGACCAGATCGGCGGCTTCCGCTCGGCTCGCATCTACCTGCGCGGCATCAACCTGTGGACGTGGACGCGCGAGAAAGACCTCTACCTCGATCCCGAAACCAACTTCAGCGGCATCGTCAACTCGCCGGTGCCCAACATGAAGACCATCAGCTTCGGGCTCGACCTGGGCTTCTGACCGGTGCCGTTTGCCGAAAGGCAAAAGCCTGTGCAAGCCCTGATTTTTTGATCAAAAAAATTCTGACATGATGAAATACATCTCAGCTTTCGCAAAATACAGCCTGCTGCCGCTGGTGCTCGTATTGGCCAGCTCGTGCGGCAAGGACTTCCTCGACCTCAAGCCCTACGAGTCGCTGGCCGTCGAGGAAGCCACCAAGACGCTGGACGACCTCGACGTGCTGCTGCGCGGCGTGTACGACCAGTATCAGAACAGCGACTACTACGGCCGCTACTTCATCCTCGTGCCCGACGTGATGTCGGACGACGTGAAGCAGAACGCCAGCGCCAACCGCGCCAAGGAATGGGCCGAGTACAACGGCAATGCGCTCGACTTCATCCCCGAGGAGATCTGGACGGAGGTGTACGAGGCCATCAACCGCGCCAACACGGTGATCAACGCGCAGATCGACGTGCCGCCCACGGCCGAGGCGCGCAAGAACCAGATCATCGGCGAGGCGCTGGCCCTGCGCGCCCTGTCGCACTTCGACCTGGTGCGCATCTACGCGCAGCACTACGGCTATACCGACGACAACAGTCACCTCGGCATCCCGTACGTCAAGGAATTCGACCAGAACGCCGAGCCGGCACGCATGACGGTCAAGGAGGTCTATGACAACATCCTGGCCGACCTGGACCAGGCCATCAAGCTCATGGGCGACGACTTCGACCCCAACCGCATGTCGAAGGTGGCGGCCCAGGCCATCCTGGCGCGCGTGTACCTGTACATGAGCGACTGGCAGAATGCCGCCAACATGGCCACGCAGGTCATCGAGAGCGGCGTGGTGTCGCTCACGCCCACCGAGTCGTACGTCGATGCCTGGCGCTCCGGCACGCCCCCTGACGGCATCTTCAGCATCGCCTTCGACGACATCGACAACAACGGCTCCGACGCCCTGGGCCGCATGTACATCGTGGAGGGCTATGGCGACTACCTGCCCTCGCTCGACCTGGTGAGCCTCATCGACTCGAACGACGTGCGCATCCAGCTCTTCAAGAATACGGGTCCGGGCGGCCTGTTCGGCGACCTGCGCGTGGACAAGTATCCGAGCGTCATCGGCGACGACGACATCCCCGTGGTGCGCCTCTCGGAGATGTACCTGATCCGCGCCGAGGCACGCGCCATGCTGGGCGATGAGGACGGCGCCCGCGCCGACGTCAACGCCATCCGCCTGCGCGCCAACCCGGCTGCCGACCCCATCACCAGCTCGGGCCAGCAGCTGCTCGACGACATCGAGCGCGAGAAGCGCATCGAGCTGATGTTCGAAGGGCACCGCCTCTGGGAGCTGATGCGCAAGAAGCGGGGCGTCTATCGCAACGACTGCACCTCGGTGGTGTGCGAGATCCCCTACCCCAACGACCGCTTCATCCTGCCCATCCCGCAGGCCGAGCTCGAC
>RFHG01000364.1 GCA_003696465.1 Gammaproteobacteria bacterium
ACGGGCCAGCAGGCGCGCGGCAGTGGTCATGCCGATGCCGGGCACGCCCGGGATGTTGTCGCTCTTGTCGCCGGCAATGGCGAGCTGGTCGGCGATGCGTTCGGGCGGTACGCCAAATCGCTTGTAAATCCCGCGGGCATCGAGCCGGTTGCTGCGGGCGTAGTCCCACCAGCTATCCCCTTCCCGTATCAGCTGGGCCAGGTCCTTGTCGCCGGTGAGGATGTGGATGGCGTGACCACTCGCGCGATGGATACGGGCCAGGGTGCCGATGAGGTCGTCGGCCTCGAAGCGGTTGCTGGCAAATTCCGGCAGGCCGGCGGCACGCAGGAAGCGCCGGCAGAGTTGAAACTGGTATTTCAGCTCGTCCGGGGCCGGGGCCCGGTTGGCCTTGTATTCGGGCCAGATCTCGCGCCGGTGCGAATGCTCCAGGCTCTCGTCGAAACAGAAACCAATCGGCTGGCCGGCGGTTTCGTGCAGGATCTGGAACACGAAGTCGAGAAACCCGCGCACGGCGTTGACCGGCCGGCCCTCGCGGTCGGTGATGTGATCGGGCAGCACGAACCAGCTGCGAAAGACATAGATGCTCGAATCGACGAGATAGATGGGCGGTTTCATGGCCGCAGGGTACTATACTTGCAGGCAGGGAAGGCAAAACAGCAAGCGGAGGCATGCATGAAGAAAATCAGCATCGTTGGTGCCGGACGGGTGGGCGAGTCCACGGCACAGTTTCTGGCCAAGGAGGACCTTGCCCGCGAGATCATGCTCATCGATGTGCGCGAGGGCGTGGCCGAGGGCGCGGCGCTCGACATCCAGGAGACCGCGCCATTGTTCGGCTTCGATACCCGCCTTTCCGGCACCACCGAGCCGGAGGGGCTGGCCGGCTCGGAGCTGGTCGTCATCACCGCGGGCATTCCGCGCAAGCCGGGCATGTCGCGCTCGGATGTGCTGGACACCAATGTCGCCATCATCGACGGCATCGTCGATGACATTCTGGCGCATGCGCCGGACGCCATGATCCTCATGGTGACCAACCCGGTGGATGTGCTCACCTGGCGGGCCTGGAAGCGCAGCGGATGGCCGCGTGAGCGCGTGTTCGGCCAGGCCGGCGTGCTGGACTCCTCGCGCATGGCGGCGTTCGTGGCCATGGAGACCGGCTTTTCGGTCAAGGACATCCAGGCCATGATCCTCGGCGGGCATGGCGATTCCATGGTACCCATGCTGCGTTACACCACCGTGTCCGGC
>RFHG01000365.1 GCA_003696465.1 Gammaproteobacteria bacterium
GCCCGCTGGGATCTGCGCACGGTCGATCTCATCGACCCGCACACCGGTGAGATCCTCTGTCCACTCTATCCCCTGGACAAGAGCGGCAATGCCGGCGGCCAGCGGCGGGCCCTGGACACCCCGGCACCGGAGCCCGCCCCGCCGGACGGCAAGACGATGCCACCACTGCTGCGCAAGCTCCTGGCCGAGCATGCCGCCACCGGCCTGCCGCCGGCCTATCTCTCTCCCCCCACCGACCCGGAGTCTGAACGATGAACCGAAAACTACTGGCCCTCTACGGCCTCAAATGGAACCCCTTCACCCCGGACCTGCCCACCGAGGCCCTGCAGGTCACCCCCGCGGTGGAGCACTTCTGCTGGCGCATCGAGCAGCACCTGACCCGCGAAGGCGGCTTCGCCCTGATCACCGGGGAGCCCGGCACCGGCAAGAGCGTGGTGCTGCGCCTGTTGGCCGAACGCCTGGGCCAGCTGCGCGAGATCAGCGTCGGCGCCATCAGCCACCCCAGCAGCAACCTGGCCGACTTCTACCGGGAGATGGGCGACCTGTTCGGGGTCGAACTCCGACCGCACAACCGCTGGGGCGGCTTCAAGGCCCTGCGGGAACGCTGGCTGGCCCATCTGGAGGGCACGCTGCTGCGCCCGGTGCTGCTGATCGATGAGGCCCAGGAGATGCACCCGGCAGTCCTCAGCGAACTGCGCCTGCTCTCGAGCATGCAGTTCGACTCGCGCACGCTGTTGACAGTCGTCCTTGCCGGCGATGCCCGGCTCACCGCCAAGCTGCGCCGCGATGATCTGCTGCCACTGGGCAGCCGGATCCGGGTCCGTCTGGCGATGGAGTACGCCGACCGCCCTCAGCTGATGGCCTGCCTGAACCATCTGCTCAGCAGCGCCGGCAATCCTAGCCTGATGACCCCGGAACTGATGCAGACCCTGTGCGATCACGCCATCGGCAACTACCGGGTGCTCACCAGCATGGCAGCCGAACTGCTCGCCTCCGCCGCCCGTCAGGAGATCACTCAGCTGGACGAAAAGCTCTACCTGGAAACCTTTGGTGCCTCCCCGGCCAAGCCCCGGAAGTCTGCCTGAGTCACCACCACAGGCGCCAACCCATGACGAGACCTTCCCAACGGCTCATCGAACCGCCTGCGTTCACCGATGTGGCTGAGCAAAAGCGCGCATAGAGGGTGAAGCCCTTGGGTTGCAGGTGGCGGGGCCGTGCCCCGCCACCGCACCTCGCGTGGCTTCTCAGAACATCGCAACCAGCTCGCAGGCCGTCAGTGCCTGCTCCGGCATCCCGCTCTTCTGAATCCATGCGTCAGCGACAGGCCCTGGCGGGCCTTACCCCGCCAGTGTCCATCCCTTCGTCCCCCCATCAAATAACCTGGATATCAGCACATCGATTACTGTGGGTACGCTCAAAACAGCACGACCGGTTCCTCATTGACCTCGATCTCGTCGACAGGAGTCTGGGCCAGAAGGTTGCGGTACGTCTCCACTCTTTGCGCCATTTCTTCGCC
>RFHG01000055.1 GCA_003696465.1 Gammaproteobacteria bacterium
CTCGAGCAGCGTGTGGCGCTCCGGCAGATACAGCCGCAGGATCTCCAGGATCGGTTCCCGGTTCTGGTCGCAGGACTCGGCGTAGGGCTTGTTCATGAGGGGCATTATTGGGTGTCTGCGGCCCGCACTCAAGCGCCACCTGCAGCCGATTCCAGTTCACCCCAGCGCTCGAAGGCCGCCTCCAGCTCGGCCTCGGCCGCAGCCAGCTCGTCGCGCAGCCGGGTCACGGCATCCGGCTCGCTGCGATAGAGCTCGGGATCGGCCAGCCGTTCCTGCAGGCCCTGGATGGTCTGCTCCAGCTCCTCGATGCGCGCCGGCAGGGCTTCCAGTTCGCGCTGTTCGCGGTAGCCCAGCTTGCGCGGACGGGGAGACGGCGCCTTGCGGGGTGTTTCGGCCGCCCGGGCGGGTTTTGGTTTCTCCGGGGTGGAGGTGGCTGCGGGCCGCTGCCTGAGCCAGTCGCTGTAGCCGCCCACGTATTCGCTGATCTTGCCGTCGCCCTCGAATACCAGGGTGGAAGTCACCAGATTGTCGAGAAAGCGCCGGTCATGACTGATCAGCAGCAGGGTGCCGTTCCATTCCGCCAGCCGTTCTTCCAGCAGTTCCAGCGTCTCCATGTCGAGGTCGTTGGTCGGCTCGTCCATGACCAGCAGGTTGAAAGGGCGCGTGAACAGGCGGGCCAGCAGCAGCCGGTTGCGTTCACCGCCGGAAAGGCTGGAGACGGGTGAATTGGCCCGCTCCGGCGGGAACAGGAAGTCGGCCAGCCAGCTCATGACGTGCCGGGTCTGGCCGTTGACGGTGATGCGATCGGCGCCGTCGGCAAGGTTGTCACGCACGCTGCGGGTCTCGTCGAGCGTCTCGCGGTACTGGTCGAACCAGGCAATCTCGAGTCCGGTGCCGTGTTTGATACGGCCGGCATCGGCTGTCATCTGCCCCAGCAGGATGCGCACCAGCGTGGTCTTGCCCACGCCGTTGGGGCCGATGATACCGACCCGATCGCCGCGCAGGATGCGGGTGGAAAAGTCGCGGATCAGGCAGCGACCGCCAAGGGCATGGGTGATCCCCTCGGCCTCGATGACAATCTTGCCGCTGCGTTCGGCCTCGCCCAGTGCCATGCGCACGCTGCCCTGGCGTTCGCGCCGCTGGCGTCGCTCCTCGCGCATGGCCTTGAGCGCGCGCACGCGGCCCTCGTTGCGCGTGCGCCGGGCCTTGATGCCCTGCCGGATCCATGCCTCCTCGCGTGCCAGGCGCTTGTCGAATTCGGCGTGGGCCTTTTCCTCCGCGGCCAGCTCCTCGGCCTTGCGCCGGATGTAGGCGGCGTGATTGCCCGGGTAGCTGCGCAGCTGCCCCCGGTCCAGCTCGACGATGCGGGTGGCGACGTGGTCGATGAAGCTGCGGTCGTGGGAGATGAACAGCAGCGCCCCCGGCCATTCCGGCAGAAACTGCTCCAGCCACTCGATGGCCTCGATGTCGAGGTGGTTGGTGGGTTCGTCGAGCAGCAGCAGGTCAGGCTCCGATACCAGTGCCCGGCCGAGCAGCACGCGCCGGCGCAGGCCACCGGAGAGATCCTCGATACATGCTTCGGGATCAAGCCCGAGGCGGGACAGGGTCTGCTCTACTCGCTGCCCCGCCGACCAGCCACCCTCGGCGTCAATGCGGGCATGGACCTGCTCCAGTGATCGCAGCAGGTGGGCGTCGTCGGGCTGCTCGGCAAGCCGGCGCGAGAGTTCGTGGTGTTCGCGCAGCAGGGCGCCGGTCTCGCCCAGCCCTTCGGCCACGATGTCGTACACCCGGCCCTCGAGTCCCTGCGGCACCTCCTGTGGCAGCCAGGCGGTGCGCAGGTCCTGGCGGCGGATCACCGTGCCGTCGTCGGGCGCGTGTTCGCCCGCGATCAGGCGCAGCAGCGACGACTTGCCGGCGCCGTTGCGTCCGATCAGGCACACGCGTTCGCCCCGCGCGATACGCAGGTCGGCGGCATCGAGCAGGGGTGCGGCGCCGAAGGCGAGATGCACGGATCGCAGTTCGAGCAGATTCATGGCCCCATTGTACGGCAGGCGTCAAGCGGGCAGGGCAGGATCCTGTCGCGTATTGTCCGGAGGTTCCTTACAATAGCGGCTTCCCAAAACCGCTGGATGCCGACTTGAAACACGAACTCGAGCAAATCGTTCGCCAGTCCCTTGCGCGTCTGGTCGAGGAGGGGGTGTTGCCCGAGCCCTGGGACGGGCCGGTACAGATCACGCATGCCAAAAACCCGGAACACGGCGATTACGCCTGCAACGTGGCCATGCAGCTGGCCCGAGTGGCCCGGCGCAAGCCGCGCGAGATTGCCGAGGCCATCGTGGCGGCCCTGCCCGAGACGCCGCTGATCCTGCGCGCCGAGGTGGCCGGGCCCGGGTTCATCAACTTCTTCATCGACCCCAATGCCGGCCGCCGTGTGATTGCCGAGATTCTCGATGCCGGCGAGGCCTTCGGCCGCAGCGATGTGGGCAAGGGGCGGCGCGTGCAGGTGGAGTTCGTCTCCGCCAACCCCACCGGCCCGCTGCACGTGGGCCATGGCCGTGGCGCGGCCTATGGCGCCACCGTGGCGGACCTGCTCGAGGCCGTGGGCTTCGATGTGCACCGCGAATACTATGTCAACGATGCCGGCCGGCAGATGGACATTCTGGCCACCAGCATCTGGCTGCGTTACCTGGAGCTGGCCGGCGAGGAGCTGAGCTTCCCCAGCAATGGCTACAAGGGCGACTATGTGTGGGACATCGCTGC
>RFHG01000366.1 GCA_003696465.1 Gammaproteobacteria bacterium
CCAACCTTTGCCCCAACGGGCGGCGGGAAAAGTGGGGAATGATAGCGAAAATCGGGGCGCCGGTCATGCCAGCGGCAGAACAGGGCGTCTCAGGCCAGAACCCCCGCCAGCGGGGCGTCCAGATCGAACACCTGCAGAAGGTTGCGCAGGGGGGCGGAGAGCCCGCTGAAACGCAGCCGCACATCCGCCTGACGCGCCTGACGCAGCCACTCGATCATCAACGCCACGGCAGCGCTGTCGACGACCTCCACCCGGCTCCAGTCGATATACAGCTCTCCGTTCCCTGCCGCCGGGCCCGGCAGCTCCAGCAGCTCAGTCGCCGTCTGCAGGGTCACGCTTCCGATCACCTGCCAGGCACCCGGCGCGGACTGTCGCAGTTCAGCCTGCATCGCTCACCTTGCTGTTGCCGCCCTGCTCCCGGTTCTTGCGCTCGAGATCGGCGATCAGTGCATCCAGCCCCTGCTCGGAGATCTGGGTGGCAAAGCTGGTACGGTAGTTCTTGACCAGGCTCAGTCCCTCGATGACCACGTCGTAGATGCGATATTCGCCATCCTTTGTGCGTCTCAGCTTGTAGTCCACGGGTATCGGCTTGCGACCCTTGCGCAGGATCTCGGTCTGCACGGTGACATACTTGCCATCGCGCTGGCTGATGGTCTTGCGGAAGTTGATTTCGGTGTTGCCGGCATACTCGGACAGCGAGCGGGTATAGGTGCGCACCAGCATGCCCTTGAAGGCCTCGATGAAGCGCTTCCTCTGCTCCGGGGTGGCCTTGCGCCAGTTCTTGGCCAGCACCAGCTTGCTCATGGCGATGAAGTCCACCTTGGGCAGAATCACCTCGTTGACCAGGCCATAGAGAAAGGCCGGATCATTCTTCACCTTGTCCTGGTTGCTGGCCAGGATGTCGAGCACCTGCTGCGCGGTATCCCGTACCAGCCGCTCGGCATCCTCCACGGTGGCCGCCGAAACGGCCGTCACCAGACCGATGGCCATCAGCATTGCTGCCATGAAGCGTCGCATTTCCCCTACTCCTTGCTCGTCATGTTCACCAGGAACTGGCCGATGATGTTTTCCAGCACCAGTGCCGACTGGGTGTGCTCGATCACATCCCCATCTTTCAGGACATCCTCTTCCGCTCCGGGTTCCAGCGCGATGTACTGCTCACCGAGCAATCCGGCAGTGTAGATACTGGCAGAGGTGTCGATCGGGAATGCGTTGTATTCCGGGGCAATCGTCATGGTCACGACGGCATTGAACTCCCTGCTGTCGTAGCGAATATCGGTCACGCGGCCGACCCGCACACCCGAGACCGTCACCGGCGCCTTCACCTTGAGGCCGCCGATGTTCTCGAACCGTGCCTGCACATGGTAGCCGTCACTGCCGCCCAGGCCGCCGAAATCGCCCAGGTTGCTCACCTTCATGGCCAGCACGAACAGTGCACCAAGCCCCAGCGCCACGAACACGCCGACCAGGATTTCCATCGTTCTCGTCGTCATTGCCTGTACCTCACAGACCGAACATGATGCCGGTCAGGATGAAATCGAGTGCCAGCACTGCCAGCGAGGAATTGACCACCGTGCGCGTGGTGGCACGGCTCACGCCCTCCGAGGTCGGTACCGTATCGTAGCCCTCGAAGACAGCGATCCAGGTCACCACCACACCAAACACCACGCCCTTGATGAGCCCGTTGATCACGTCCTCGCGCAGGTCCACCTTGCTCTGGATCTGCGACCAGTAGGCGCCATCGTCGACCCCGAGCAGGCCAACGCCCACGAAATAGCCGCCATACACGCCAATGGCGGTAAAGATGGCCACCAGCAGGGGCATCGACAGGACCCCGGCCAGAAAGCGCGGAGCAATGACCCGCTTCATCGGATCGACCGCCATCATCTCCATGCCGGAGAGCTGCTCGGTGGCCTTCATAAGGCCGATCTCGGCGGTAAGCGCGGATCCGGCACGGCCGGCAAACAGCAGCGCCGTGACCACCGGCCCCAGTTCGCGCACCAGAGTCAGCGCCACTACTACGCCGAGCGACTCCTCGGCGCCGAACTTGACCAGGGTGACATAGCCCTGCAGCCCCAGCACCATGCCCACGAACAGGCCCGATACCATGATGATCAGCAGTGAGAGCGTGCCCACCGAGTACAGCTCGCGCAGCAGCAGGGAAGGTCTTGGCAGTACGGCAGGCAGGCTGGCCAGCATGCGCAGGAAGAACAGCGAGCCGCGGCCCAGCCGCTCGAAACGGGACAGGGCCCAGTGGCCCAGAGCCTGGAGCTGATCAAGCATCGGCCAGCAGGTCCTCCAGGTAGTCGGGTGCCGGATAGTGGAACGGCACCGGGCCGTCCGGCAGACCTTCCAGAAACTGACGCACCCACGCGTTGCCGGTCTCGCGCAGGGCCTCAGGGGTGCCGGACTCGACCACCCGCCCCTCGGAAATGACATAGACCAGATCGGCTATGGAGGTCGTCTCGGCCACATCGTGCGAGACCACGATACTGGTGATACCGAGCGCCTCGTTGAGACGACGGATGAGGCTAACGATGGTGCCCATGGTGATCGGGTCCAGTCCGGTGAACGGTTCATCGTACATGATCATCATCGGATCCAGCGCCATGGCCCGGGCCAGGGCCACACGCCGGGCCATGCCGCCCGAAAGCTCGCTCGGCATCAGGTCACGGGCTCCGCGCAGACCCACGGCATGGAGCTTCATCAGCACCAGCTCGCGGATCATGCGCTCCGGCAGGCGGGTGTGCTCGCGATAGGGGAAGGCCACATTCTCGAACACACTGAGGTCGGTCAGCAGCGCCCCGCTCTGGAACAGCATGCCCATGCGCTTGCGCAGGGCATAGAGCTGCTCCCGGCCCAGGCGGTGCACATCCTCCCCGTCGACCAGGATGCGTCCCTGCTGCGGGCGAAGCTGGCCGCCGATCAGCTTGAGCAGGGTGGTCTTGCCGGTACCGCTGGGGCCCATGATGGCCGTGACCTGGCCACGCGGGATGATGAGATCGAGGCCGCGGAAGATGGGCCGGCTGCCGCGCGAGAAATGCAGGTCCTCGACCACGACCAGCGGTTCCGCCGTCCGTGTCGCCCCTGCCTCGCTGTCGTTGCCCGTCTGCGTCATGATGCGGCGATTGTGTGGCCATGCACCCGGCCTGTCAATGCGCCCCGCCCTGCCGGCGCATCTGCTCGAGCTGGCGACGAAAGCGTGTGCAGGGATCCTCCTTCGACACCGGGGCAATCGGCAGCACGAAATCCCATGCTCCGGCCCGCACGCTATCCTGCTGCGGCAAGGGCGCCTCTTCCTCCGAGTGCTCGATCAGGCCCACGCTCAGCACCCGCCCGGGCAGAAAGCGCGGTACGCCAAAGTCACGGCGCACATGCCCGTTGCCTGCCACCAGCACGGCAGGGCTGCCGGCCTCCAGCAGACTCCGGGCCAGCGCCGCGTCGCGCAGTGCCTGCAGCCCGACCAGCCGCTCGACGGTACGCGCATCGGCCATGCCGCAATGGGCCTGGTCGATGCGCTCCGCCAGCCGCTTCCGGGCCGGATCACTCAGGGGATGGGCCTGATCCAGCGCCCGGATGGCGGCAGGTATCCGGGCCGGGTCACGCAATGTGGCCGCTTCCAGATTGCCCCCGCGTACCGGCAGGGCACTGCGCTGCAGCACCTCCAGCAACGGCACATAGCGCGTGACCGGCCAGCCGCCGGCTTCCATGGCGGCACGGCGGTCGGCATCGCTGGCGGCCGGCTGCCCCCGCACGATCTGCTCCATGACCACTGTCGGGTTTTTCCCGCGCGCATGCAGCGCCTCGATCAGCCGGGCCTGAAGCCGGTGCGCCTGCTCGCTGTCGTGTACCTCGCCCAGCAACACCCAGTCCGCTCCGGCCAGGCGCTCGGCCACCCGGTCGAGCCCGACCCAGCGGCCCTCGGCCGGCACCCAGGCCCGCATCTCCGCTTCCGATCGAACGGGCATTTCACCACAGCCGGCAAGAAGCGCAGCCAGTAGCAGCGCGAACCACCCCGGAAATGTGATTCCTTTGGGCAAAGACATGACGAGCCGTCCCCTTTGTTGCGCCGGAAAGGGAAGGAGTATACCGTTCGGCCCATCGCCCATGACCCCCTGGAGCCTTTCATGGAACTCGACGACCGTACCCGCACCGAAATCGAGGCTGCCGTCTTCAACCGGCTGCTCGATCATCTGCGCACGCGCACCGATGTGCAGAACATCGACCTGATGATTCTCGCCGGCTTCTGCCGCAACTGCTTCTCCAAGTGGTACAAGGAAGCCGCGGCCGAACGCGGTATCGAGCTGGAGCTGGACCAGACCCGCGAGATCATATACGGCATGCCCTACGAGGAGTGGAAGGCGAAATACCAGAAGGAAGCCACACCGGAACAGCTCGAAGCCTTCCGGAAGCAGCAGGAGTCGACGGGCGCGTGAGCGACGACATCCTCTGGATCGACACGGCCGATGCACTGACCGGACTCTGCAACCGCCTGGCGCAGAGCCCCTGGCTGTGCCTCGATACCGAATTCCTGCGCGAGAAGACCTACCGACCGCAGCTCTGCCTGATCCAGGTCGCGGATGCCGACACCATTGCCTGCATCGACCCCCTGGCCATCGACGACCTGGAACCCCTCAACGCCCTGCTGCGCGATGAACGGATTACCAAGGTACTGCATTCGGCCAGTCAGGATCTGGAGATCTTTGCCATTCGCGAGGGCTTCGTCCCGGCACCGGTGTTCGACACCCAGGTGGCCGCCGCCCTGATGGGCATGGGCGACCAGGTTGGCTACGGTCGGCTGGTGGAGGAGATGCTCGGCGTGCAGCTCGACAAGGCCCACAGCCGCACCGACTGGACACGACGGCCGCTTTCCCGCGCGCAGATCGAATATGCCGCGGACGATGTGCGCTGGCTGCGCAAGATCTACCTGCGCCAGCAGCAATGGCTGACCGAGCGCGGCCGACTGGACTGGCTGCAGGCAGACTTTGCGGCCCTCACCGACCCTGCACGCTACCAGCCGGATCCTGAGGCCGCCTGGCTGCGGGTCAAGGGCATCCAGCGACTGCGCCCGGCACAGCTCGCCGTGCTGCGGGAATTGGCAGCCTGGCGCGAACGCGAGGCCGTGGCCAGCGACCGTCCCCGACGCTGGATCCTCAAGGATGAAGTCCTGATCGATCTCGCCCGTCGCCGGCCGAAGAATGAATCCGAACTGGCCGACATCCGCGGGCTGGAAACACGCACCATACAACGCCATGGCCGCGTGCTGCTGGAACTGATCGAAAGCGCATCCGCCCTGCCGCGAGAAGAATGGCCCGCCCTGCCCGAACGCAAGCGCCTGCAGCCCCGGCAGGAGGCCATCATCGACCTGCTGATGGCGAGCCTGCGCCAGTCCGCACTGGAGGCGGAAATCAGCCCCCAGGCCATCGCCGGGCGCAAGGACCTGGAGCGGCTTGTTCTGGGCGAGCGGGCACTGCCCCTGCTGCGCGGCTGGCGAAAAGAGCTGGTGGGTGAACGCCTGCTGGACCTCATCGAGGGGCGCAGTGCGCTGGGCATCGATGCCGAGGGGCTGGTGGTCGTTCCGCGCGGGGAAGACAGGTAATCTACAGCCCCATCAGATCGACCAGGGTCTGCAGGGTCTCGAACCGTGCCCGCGGGGCCTCCACCAGGAGCACCGGCGCATCCAGTGCACAGGCCTGCTCGAAGGACTCCAGCAGCGCCCGTAATGCGCGCGGGCTCTCATCCCCCTGCAGGGTCAAAAGGCCCGGGCCGCGGGCCTGCGGACGCTGAGATGACCAGCAATCGGACTCGGGCCACAGTGGTACCGGGACTCCTTCCAGGGGGCGGTCGGCAATGATTCCCTCGAGGTGCTGGCCCAGGGCCGACAGCGCGGCGCCTTCCGGCATGTCCGAGCCGCGCAGGTCCAGCCACAGGCGGAAATCCTCGTTCTGCAACTCGTCGAGCAGTTCGGCCCAGTCAGCCGCGCCATGCAGCGCACACTGCACATCCAGCTCATCCGGTCGCAACAGGGCCACGGGCAGTTCGTTGGCCAGGAAATCGAAGACCCAGTCCCCGGGCAGGTCGGGCGGGTAGTAGTGCTGATCCCAGTCGCAGGGATGCAGGCCGATGCTGCCAAGGCGCAGGTTGGCCTGCGCCATCAGCCGCGATTTTTCTGCTGCAGCGAGGCCAGCAGGCTGTCATCCGGGGCATTGTCGCGGAAGTAGGCGCGAATGCCACGGTACAGCGCCTTGGCAATCTTTTCCTGGTGTGCCCTGCTGCGCAGGCGGCGCTCTTCCTTCGGGTTGGAGATGAAGGCGGTCTCCACCAGTACGGAGGGGATGTCGGGCGACTTGAGTACGGCAAAGGCGGCCTTTTCCACCCGCTTGCTGCGCAGGCGATTGATCTTGCCCAGGCTGTTGAGCATGTCCTCGGCCAGATCCAGACTCTCCTCGATGGTGTGATCCTGGGACAGATCCAGCAGCACCGAGGCGAGCTGGTTGTCCACATTGCTGAGCTTGACCCCGCCCACCAGATCGGCCGAGTTCTCGCGCTCGGCCAGCCAGCGAGCCAGCTCGCTGGTGGCCCCGTTCTCCGACAGCACGTACACCGATGAGCCGGACACCCGGTGATCGGGCGAGGCATCGGCATGGACGGAGACGAACAGGTCGGCCCGGTGGGCACGGGCACGCTTCATCCGCTCGCGCAGGGGCAGGAAGATGTCCCGGTCGCGCGTGAGCACGGCGCGCATGCCCGGCTGACGGTCGATGTGCTTCTTCAGGCGCCGTGCCACCGCCAGCACCACGTCCTTTTCGCGCGTGCCGCGCGGGCCAATGGCACCCGGATCCTTGCCACCGTGCCCCGGGTCGATGGCGACGATGACATCGCGCCGCTTCTGTTCATGCGCGCGGGCCGTGATGACCGGCTTGTTGCTCTTGCCCGCCTGGTGGTGAAGGTCGATGACCAGCCGATAGCCATTCCCCCCGGAGGGCTTGAGCACGAAGCTGCGGGGCGTGGCCTTGCGCCGCAGATCCAGGACCAGTCGCAGATCCCTGCCATTGCGCTGTGCATGGCGCACGCCGCGCAGCAGCGCGGGGCTCTTGCCGTCCGTACGCAGATTACCCACCGCCCGGGCCCCCTTGATGTCCACCACCACACGCTCGGGCTCGTGCAGAACGAACAGACTGTGGCTGTACACGGGGCCACTGAGGTCGAACACGACCCGCGTAACCTCCTTGGATTCCGACATGCGCGGGCCGCTGACACGCACCAGGCGTCCGGCGAGCACGACCTGCGGGGCAGCGAAGGTGGACAGGGCAAACAGCCCCCCGAGCGACAGCATCCGGTTCAGCAGATGGCGGCGCTTTGGGTCATGAGGCGTCTGCGACACGGCTCCTCCCTCCTCGGCCAGAAATCAGGGTTGCATCCCTAGTGTGTACGATTGCGAGAAAAAATCAAGGCCTTTTCTTCGAATTTTTATATAGATAGAGGCCATTATTCAACCGCGGCATCAGATTCTTCCCGTAATCGCACCAGGATGGCATCCCCCCTTGCCGTGACCGCCTCCAGCCGCAGGCTGCGGCAATCGTTGCCCTGCAGGGCGATTTCGATGTCCAGATCCGGTTCCGGCAGTACCCCCGCGCCCTGCTCCGGCCACTCGACGAGGCACAGGGCGCGGCCATCCAGATAGTCGCGAATACCCATGAACTCGAGCTCTTCCGGATCGCCCAGGCGATAGAGGTCGAAGTGCTGCACCGGCGGCTCCAGTTCCTCATAGGGCTCGACCAGGGTGTAGGTGGGACTGCGCACCGGACCGGCATGCCCGAGCCCGCGCAGCAGGCCGCGCACCAGGGTCGTCTTGCCGGCGCCCAGTGGACCCCGCAGAAAGACCAGGGTGCCCTCCCTGCCCAGTGCCCCGGCCAGGCAAGCGCCGAAGTCCTGCATGGCCGCCTCGCCGCACAGCTCCAGCCGCATCATTCCGGCCATTCGTTGACCCCCACCCGCAGCGCCGGCAGCAGATCCGTGGCCATCAGTCCCCGGGGATGCGCGCCCGCCATGGTGTCGCCCGCCAGGGCGTGCAGCCAGACCCCGGCCCGCGCCGCCACGTCCGGGGCCAGCCCCTGGCCGATGAGCGAGGCGATCACACCGCCCAGCACATCCCCCATGCCCGCGGTAGCCATGCCCGGATTGCCGTGCGGGCAGACCGCAAGCGCGCCATCGCCGCTGCAGACGATGCTCCCCGCCCCCTTCAGGACCACCACCGGGGCATGCAACCGGCAGAGCCTCTGCGCCGCCTCGAAGCGGTCGTTCTGGATGTCGGCACTCTGGATGCCCAACAAGCGAGCGGCCTCGCCCGGATGCGGGGTGAGGACCCAGTTGCCGGGCGAGCGGGTACTGTGGGCCAGCAGATTCAGGCCGTCGGCGTCGATCACCATGGGCCCCGGGAACTGCAGCGCTGCGTCGAACAGCCGCCGCGACCAGTCACCGGTGCCGAGGCCCGGACCAAGCAGCACGACATCGGCCTGCTCCAGCAGCGGCAGCAGGTCGGCGGGCTCGCTGCAGGCATGCGTCATCACCTCCGGCAGGGCCAGCGGCAACAGATCGGCATGCCGAGGATGCGTCGCCAGGGTCACCCGGCCGCTTCCGCAACGCAATGCGGCATGGGCTGCCATCAGCACCGCGCCGGGCATGCCCGGCTGGCCACCGATGATCAGCAGATGGCCGAAGTCGCCCTTGTGACTGTTGCGCGGGCGTCGGCCCAGGCGCAGCAGCTCGCTGCCATCGAGCAGGCGCGCCGAGGGCGCCACCGCACGATAGACGCTGTCGGGCACGGCCAGGTCATCGAACGCCAGCACGCCGCACAGGTCCAGCGCCGGGCCGGTATGCAGGCCGCGCTTGCGGCCGATGAAGCTCAGGGTGGCGTCGGCCTGTACCGCATCCCCCAGGACGGCCCCGCTGTCGGCATTCAGCCCGCTGGGGATGTCCACTGCCAGCACCGGTGCCGGATGTGCATTGATGGCGCGTACCAGGTCCAGAAAGACGCCCTCCAGCGGGCGCTCGAGGCCGGTCCCGAGCAGGGCGTCGATAATCAGCTCGGCTTCAGGCAGTTCCGCATCGGGCGCGTGTTCATGACCGCCGGCATCAAGCCAGGCCTGACGGGCGATGGCCGCTTCTCCGCGGATGCGGTCGGGATCCCCGGCCTGCAGCAGATACACCTCGCGCCCGGCCTCGCGCGCCAGGCGCGCCACCACATAGCCGTCGCCGCCGTTGTTGCCGGGCCCGCAGACCACCAGCAGGCGCTGCGCATCGGGCCAGCGCTCCACCGCCAGGTCCCAGGCGGCCCGTCCGGCCCGCTGCATCAGGGTCCAGCCCGGGATGCCGGCCTCTTCGATTGCCCGCCGGTCGAGTTCGCGCGTCTGGGACGCGGTATATAATCCGCCGTGTCGCTCCATGGCGGCAATCTGACACAAACCACCGGTTGCTTCAAACACCCTTTATGCCCCTGCCCGCCCCAGAAGAGCTGCTGCAAGAGATTCGTGCCTGGGCAGGCGAGCTGGGCTTCGATGCCCTGGGGGTCAGCGACCCGGACCTCAAGGCGCACGAGGCCCATCTCAGCCGCTGGCTGAAGGCCGGCCACCACGGCGAGATGGAATACATGGAACGCCACGGCCTGCGGCGGGCACGTCCGCAGGAGCTGGTGCCCGGAACACGGCGTATCATCTCGGTGCGCATGAACTACCTGCCGCCGGACGGGCGGCCGCCCCACGAGGTTCTGCAGGCCCCCCGCCTGGGCTATGTCTCGCGCTATGCGCTGGGGCGCGATTACCACAAGCTCATGCGCAAGCGCCTGCAGCAGCTCGCACGGCGCATCGAACAGCGGGTGGGTCCGTTCGGCTACCGGGCCTTTGTCGACAGCGCACCGGTACTCGAGAAGGCACTGGCGGAGCGGGCCGGGCTTGGCTGGATCGGCAAGCACACCAATCTCATCGCGCGCGATGCCGGATCATGGTTCTTTCTGGGGGAGCTGTTCACCGACCTGCCGCTGCCGGTGAGCCCACAACGCGAATCCGACCACTGCGGGCGCTGTACCGCATGCATCGACATCTGCCCCACACGCGCCATTCTCGGCCCGCACAAGCTCGATGCCCGGCGCTGCATCTCCTATCTCACCATCGAGCTCAGGGGGCCCATCCCGGAGGCGCTGCGGCCCATGATCGGCAACCGCATCTACGGCTGCGACGACTGCCAGCTGGTCTGTCCGTGGAACCGCTTCGCGCGGCGCGCGGCCCTGCCCGACTTTTCTACCCGCAACGGGCTCGATGCACCGGACCTGATCGAACTGTTCGGCTGGAGCGAGACGGACTTCCTGCAGCGCATGGAGGGCTCGCCCATTCGCCGCATCGGGTATGCGGCCTGGCTCAGGAACATCGCCGTGGCCCTGGGCAATGCACCGGCCGACGCGGAAATCATCCGGGTGCTGGAGGACAGGCTGCCCAAGGTGGACGCAATGGTCGCCGAACATGTCCGCTGGGCCCTGCGGCAACAGCAGGAAAAGGCGCGCAGCAGCAGATGACCTGCAGGCCGGTTCTGGTAGAATGCCCGCCCACGCCCCCGTAGCTCAGCTGGATAGAGCAAGCGCCTCCTAAGCGCTAGGTCGGACGTTCGAATCGTCTCGGGGGCGCCACTTCTCCCCTATCCCGACTTCTCCAGCAGGGCCAGGAAGAACCCGTCCATGCGCGCATTCGGCAGGATGCGCCGGGCCTGGCGTACACGTGGATCCAGAGGCTTGCCCTTCCATTCGGTGAGCCCTTCCTGCCAGTTGTCGACCGGCAGCTCGAGCGGCAGCAGGGTGACGTCCTCGCGCTTGCGCAGGGCATGGCTCAGCACGCCCTCGTTCTCTTCCGGTGCGAAACTGCAGGTGCAGTAGAGCAGTCTGCCGCCGGGGCGCAGGGCCTCGAGCCCTGCCAGCAGCAGGCGGCGCTGCTTGTGGCTCTGTTCGGCAATCTTGCGTTCGGACCAGTGCGCCCAGCTCTGCGGCTGGCCGGCACGGATGCGGGCCTCGGACGAACAGGGTGCATCCAGCAACACACGGTCGAAACGGCCCGGCACCTTGCGCCCCACTGCCCGGCCATCCATCAGGTAGGTACGCGCGATGGTCACGCCGGCCCGCTCCAGATTGGCCCGCAGGCGAAAGAAGCGCTCCTTCACGGGCTCGACCGCGGAAAGCCGGCCATGGTTCTGCATCAGCACGGCCAGGTGCAGGGTCTTGCCGCCCGGTGCTGCCGCGAGATCGAGTACGGTCTCGCCGGGCTGCGGCGCGAGCAGCGGCGCGGCGAGCTGGCTGGAGAGCCCCTGGATATAGCAGCGCCCCTCATGGAAGGCCGGCGCTTCGGTCAGGGCCCTGCGCTGCGCGGCGGGCACCTGCAGGGCATCGTCGAAGCCGGGAACGGGCGCTGCCGCGATGCCCTCGGCAGCCAGTTCGCGCATCAGCGCCCCGGGATCGGTCTTGAGGCGGTTGACCCGCAGCCAGGTGGGGCGGTCGTCCGCCAGCGGTGTACGCACATGCGCGAGCGCCGCATCGGGCAGGATGCGGGCCAGGCGTTCGAGGAAGGCGGGTGGCAATTCGTCAGGCATCAAAACGGACAACCCCTGCACGGAGGCAGGGGTTGTATCACGCGTGGCGGATTACCACCAGTGACGATGGCGACGCCAGTAGGGATACGGCGGATAGTAGCCGTAACCGTAGTACGGGTAGCCGTAGCCATAGGCGGGATAGCCGTACCAGCCATAGTAGGGATAGCCATAGGGACCGTACGGACCATACCAGTCGTCATCGTCGTCGATCTCGTCGGCGAACTCCTCGGCCCAGTACATCGGGGTCCAGACCGGCCAGTCGTTGTCGTCGTACCAGTCGTCACCCCACCAGGCCTGGGCCTGGCCCAGCCACAGGCCGAAGGCCAGCGCGGCGAGCAGCATGCTGAGTCTTTTCATCGGGTTGCCCTCCCTCTGGACAGTTCATCATCTTGTTGTGCAGACGCTGCCCCACATGGGGAAACCCGGCCGGGGTTTCAACCCCGTCAGAAATTCAGCGCCTTCTGATATTCTAATCCGTGAGACGCGAATTTTCATGACCGGGATCAATCACCGGCATATTCGGCCGGATCCGGTATCTCGCCCGGGCAATAGCCCTGCCCCACGGCCCGGCCATACCAGTATTCGGCCTCGTCGCTGTCGGGTGACACACCCCGGCCAAGCTCGTGCATCAGACCCAGTTGATACTGGGCCACCGGATCGCCCTGCTCTGCCGCCTGGCGGTACAGGCGCAGGGCCTGATCCAGCCGGCCCTGCTGTTCGGCCATCCAGGCCTTGCCCACCAGGGCGCGCAACGCATCCACATCATCCGCGCGAAGCGTCACGGGGCCAATGAACAGCAGGCTGGCCAGGGCCAACGCGCCCCTAGCCACGGCGGCGGGCCTCGAGCACATTCGGAATCTGGCTGATGCGATCCAGCACACGACTGAGCTGCTCCGTGTCCGCGACCTCGACTTCGAGGTCCATGTGTACCGACTGGTCACGCGGCTCGGTATGGGTGCGCGCGCCCAGTACATTGACATGGGCATTGCTGAGCACCTGGGTCACGTCTCGCAGCAGCCCCTCGCGGTCGAAGGCCTCGATATGCAGCCCAACCCGGAACCGGCTGGGCGCCTCACCCCAGGCTACCTCCACCAGACGCCCGCGCCGCTCCTCCGGCAGGGCCAGCACATTGGGGCAGTCCTGGCGATGGATGGTGATGCCCTTACCGACCGTGATATAGCCGATGATCGGGTCGCCCGGAACCGGGCGGCAGCACTCGGCCAGCCGCGTGAGGAGGTTACCCACCCCACGGATGGTGATCTCGCCCGCTTTGCTGTCCGCCGGCTCGGTTCGGCGTGGCGTGACCGGCATGCGCTCCGCCTCGGTCGGCACGCGCAGGGCGCTGGCGAGCTGGCCGGGCGTGATGTCGGCCGCCCCCAGCGCTGCGAGCAGGTCCTCGCCCTCCTTCAGGTTGAAATGGCGTGCCAGGGCGTCGAGATCCAGTGCTCCGGCATCGAGGTTGAGCTGGCGCAGCTCGCGTTCCAGGATCTGGCGCCCCTCCTCCACATGCATGTCGTGGTCCTGCTCCTTGAACCAGCGCCGTACCTTGGCCCGGGCGCGGGCGGTACGCAGGTAGCCGCTGCGCGGGTCCATCCAGTCGCGGCTGGGCCGCGGCTCGCGCGCGGTGAGGATCTCCACCCGCTCGCCCGAGCTGAGGCGGTAGGTCAGCGGCACGATGCGGCCATCGACCCGCGCCCCGCGGCAGCGATGCCCCACCTCGGTATGGATGGCATAGGCAAAGTCCAGTGGCGTGGCCCCTTCCGGCAGGTCCAG
>RFHG01000367.1 GCA_003696465.1 Gammaproteobacteria bacterium
AAGGTGCTGACCAACCATGACCTCGAACGCATGGTGGACACCAGCGACGAATGGATTACCGAGCGCACGGGTATCCGCAAGCGGCATATCGCCGAAGAGGGGCAGACCACCTGCGATCTTGCCGAGCAGGCGGCGCGCGCCGCGCTGGAGGCAGCCGGGGTGGATGCTGCCGAGCTGGATCTCATCATCGTCGCCACCACCACCCCCGACAAGGTCTTCCCCAGTACGGCCTGCCTGCTGCAGGAGCGGCTTGGCAATCACGGTGCTGCGGCCTTTGATGTGCAGGCGGTCTGCACCGGATTCGTCTATGCACTGGGCGTGGCGGACAAGTTCTTCCGTACGGGCAGTGCACGCAAGGCGCTGGTGGTCGGTGCGGAGACGCTCTCGCGCATCATCGACTGGACCGACCGCAGCACCTGTGTCCTGTTTGGTGATGGCGCCGGTGCCGTGGTGCTGGAGGCCAGCGACGAGCCGGGCATCCTCTCCACCCACCTGCATGCCGATGGCAGCTACCAGCATTTGCTGGAAGTGCCCTGGGGCGTCTCCAACGGCTACGAGAAGATCCAGGACGGCGAGGCCTTCATCCACATGAAGGGTAACGAGGTGTTCAAGATCGCCGTCAACACGCTGGGGCGCATCGTCGACGAGACGTTGGCTGCAAATGACCTGGAAAAGACCGACATCGACTGGCTGATTCCGCACCAGGCAAACATTCGCATCATCCAGGCCACCGCGCGCAAGCTGAGCATGTCCATGGATCATGTGGTGGTCACCGTCGATGAGCATGGCAACACCTCGGCGGCCTCCATACCCATGGCCTTTGACAGCGCAGTGCGTGCGGGACGGATCCAGCGTGGAGAGCTGCTGCTGATGGAGGCCTTTGGTGGCGGATTTACCTGGGGCTCGGCGCTCTTGCGCTACTGATTCCAGGCCATGGGCACGGAGATCGAGCGCAAGTTCCTTGTCCGTGACGACCGCTGGCGCCGCGAGCCGGTGATCCGGCGTATCGAATACCGGCAGGGCTGGCTGGCCAGCGATCCGGCCTGTTCCATCCGCATCCGCGTGTCCGACGAGGATGCCTTTCTCAATATCAAGGGCACGACCATCGGCGTGCAGCGGCTCGAGTTCGAGTACCCGCTGCCGCGCGAGGATGCCCTGACCCTGCTCGACCAGCTGTGCACGGGGCCGCAGATCGAGAAGACGCGCCATTGCATCCGGGTGGCCGACCATGTCTGGGAGGTGGACGAGTTCCACGGCGCCAATGCCGGGCTGGTAGTGGCCGAGATCGAGCTGGAGGATCCGGACGAGCCGTTCGAGCGCCCGTCGTGGCTGGGCGAAGAGGTCTCGCACGATGCCCGCTACTACAATACCTGCCTCGCGCGGCACCCGTGGTCCGAGTGGACCGACGCCGAACGGGGGCTTGCAAGCGAACACGATTCCGGTATCGTTGATGACAACGCCGGAAACAATCCCAACTAAAACATGACGACACGCGTATTGCTGGTTGACGACCACGACATCGTCCGTGAAGGGGTCGGCCTGCTGTTGCAGGAGCGTGGCCGCTCCCTGGGCATCGAGGTGGTCGCCCTGCTGTCCACCGCCGAGGAGGCACTCGACTTCGTGCGCAGGGAGCCGGTGGATGTGGTCTTCCTCGATCTGCGGCTCCCCGGCATGCCCGGTGAGGAGGCGGTGCGTCGCCTGCTAGCCATCCGTCCCGAACTGCGCATCCTCATGCTCTCCGGCACTGCCTCGGGGCCACTGCCCAGGCGGGTGCTCAACGACGGAGCGGTGGGCTACCTGACCAAGGGCAGCGGTATCGACGAGATGATCAAAGCGGTGCAGACCGTCATGACGGGCGGACGCTATATCAGTCAGGAGGTCGCGGCCGATCTCGTCTTCTCCGATCTGCCCGGCAGCGCCAGTGAAATGGCCAGTCAACTGTCCAATCGCGAGCTGCAGATTCTCCGCCTTCTAGCTGAAGGCCTGACGCCGAAAGAGATTGCCAGCCAGCTCAACCTCAGTCCACAGACGGTCAGCACCTACAAGAAACGGCTGAATCAGAAGCTCAACACGCGTACCACCGTCGATCTCCTGCGTGTGGCCATGGAATACGGGCTCATCGAGCAGCCGGGGCAGGGTTGCTGATTTCTCGTCAGACGCCGTCCCTTGTTGCGGTATCATGGGCTCATGAACGCAAGCACACAGTCAGCTGAATCCACCTTTGATGCTCAGTGCCGCCGCTGCCCGCGGCTGGCAAGCCATCTGGATGCAGTGAAGGCAGAATACCCGGACTATTTCTGCGCACCGGTACCACCGTTCGGTGAAGATGCTGCACGCCTGCTGGTCGTGGGCCTGGCCCCGGGCAAGCACGGTGCCAATGCCAGTGGCCGGCCGTTTACCGGTGATCATGCCGGCATCCTCCTGTACGAGACCCTGCATCGGCATGGCTTTGCCAGCCGCCCGGTGTCCGAGCATGCCGGGGACGGGCTTCGGCTCCATGATTGCAGAATCACCAACGCCGTGAAGTGTCTGCCGCCGGAAAACAAGCCCACGACAGACGAGATCCGAAACTGCAATCCCTTTCTGGCCCGGGAGCTGGCAGGGCTTGAGGCGGGCAGTGTGGTGCTGGCCCTGGGCAGTATTGCGCACAATGCCGTCCTGCGTGCGCTGGGTCTGAAGCAGGCATCGGCCCGCTTCGGCCATGCGGCAGAACATGCCCTGCCCGGGGAGCTGACCCTGCTCGACTCCTACCACTGCAGCCGCTACAACACCCAGACCCGCCGCCTGACACCGGAGATGTTCGACGCGGTATTCGCCCGCGCCCGCAGCCTGCTCGAAGAGGGTTGATCCCGTGCCGGCGTCCAGCCAGCAGGCAGGCTTTGACCCCAAGGCCTTTCTTGCCACCCTGACTTCGCGTCCCGGGGTCTATCGCATGATTGGCGAGGGCGGAAAGCTCCTCTATGTGGGCAAGGCGCGCAATCTGAAAAAGCGCGTGGCGAGCTATTTCCGCACTCAGCACCCGAGCCCGCGTATCCGCAGCATGGTGGCACAGATCCGCGACATCGAGATCACGGTCACGCATACCGAAGCCGAGGCCCTGATTCTCGAGAACAACCTCATCAAGGAACACCGACCGCGCTACAACATCCTGCTGCGGGACGACAAGAGTTATCCCTGGATACAGGTCACTACCGACGATGCCTTTCCCCGTCTGGGGTTCCATCGCGGCGCACGCAAGCGCGGCAGCCGCTATTTCGGCCCCTATCCGAGTGCGGGTGCCGTGCGTGAGACGCTCAATCTGCTGCAGAAGCTGTTTCGCGTGCGCCAGTGCGAGGACAGTTTCTTCCGCAATCGCTCCCGTCCCTGCCTGCAATACCAGATCGAGCGTTGCACCGCACCCTGCGTGGGGCTGATCTCCGAACAGGCCTATCGTGCCGACATCGACAACGCCATTCGCTTTCTCGAGGGCAAGAGCGAACAGATCATTCATCAGCTGGTAGAGCGCATGGAACAGGCCGCCGCCGAGCTGAGATTCGAAGAAGCGGCCCGCTATCGTGACCAGATCGAGCAGCTGCGCCGTATCACTGATCGCCAGTCGATCAGCGGAGAGATCCGCGATGTGGATGTCATTGCCTGTGCTCAGGGCGCCGGGATCACCTGCGTGCAGGTATTCACCGTTCGCGCCGGCAATGTGCTGGGTAACCGCAACTATTTCCCGGACAACGCCGAGGGGCTGGAGCCCGGCGAGGTGCTGGAGGCCTTCCTCGGGCAGTATTATCTGGAGCGCCTGCTTCCGGACGAGTTGCTGCTGAGCCACGAGCCGCCGGGACAGGCGGTTCTCGAACAGGCCTTTTCCGAACGCCGGGGGCGGCGTGTGCGCATCACGTCCCGGGTACGCAAGGACCGTGCGCGCTGGCTTGAACTGGCTGTCAGCAATGCCGAGCAGGCGCTGGCTGCCCGCATCGATTCGCGCGCCGGTATGCTGGCGCGTTTCGAGGCCCTGCAGGAGGCACTGGATCTTCCCGAGCTGCCGCAGCGTCTGGAGTGTTTCGATATCAGCCATACCGGCGGCGAGGAGACCGTGGCCTCCTGCGTGGTGTTCAATTCCCGGGGGCCGGTCAAGTCCGACTATCGACGCTTCAATATCCGGGACATCGAGCCCGGCGACGACTATGCCGCCATGCGGCAGGCCCTGATGCGGCGCTATACGCGGGTCCGGAAGGGAGAAGGGCAGCTGCCGGACATCCTCTTCATCGATGGCGGCCGTGGCCAGCTCAACCAGGCCCTGGCGGTGCTGGAGGAACTCCAGATCGAGGGCGTGACGGTGGTCGGAATCACCAAGGGCGAGGGTCGCCGCCCCGAACTGGACACCCTGCGGTTGAGCGACCGCAGTGAGCCCACTATACTGCCGCCCGACTCTCCGGCACTGCACCTGGTACAGCAGATCCGCGACGAGGCGCACCGCTTTGCCATCACCGGGCATCGCCAGCGTCGTGCACGCAAGCGCAGTACCTCGCCCCTGGAGGGGATCGAGGGGCTGGGGCCAAAGCGACGGCAGAGCCTGCTCAAGCACTTTGGTGGCCTGCAGGGCGTGATGCGGGCCAGCCGCGACGAACTGGCCAAGGTGCCCGGCATCAGTGTCAGACTGGCTGAACGCATCCATGAACGGCTGCACGAGGATTGAGGACCGTTGCCCGGCATGATGAAAAAACTGCCCAACCTGCTGACCTGGCTGCGAATCCTCATGATTCCGCTGCTGGTGCTGGTCTTCTATCTGCCCTTCGAGTGGGCCCGGCCGGCCAGCTCGGTGCTGTTCGGGATCGCCGGCCTGACCGACTGGCTCGATGGCTACCTGGCCCGGCGCTGGCAGGTGACCAGCCGCTTTGGCGCCTTCCTCGATCCGGTGGCGGACAAGCTGCTGGTGGCCACCGCCCTGGTCCTGCTGGTGGACGATGTCTCGGCATGGTGGATGACCCTGCCGGCCCTGGTCATCGTCAGCCGCGAGATTGCCATTTCCGCCCTGCGCGAATGGATGGCGGAGGTGGGGCAGCGCGCCCGGGTGGCCGTGTCCTGGCTGGGCAAGGTCAAGACCACGGCACAGATCGGAGCCCTGCTGTTCCTGCTCTTCAAGCTGCCTCTGCCCTGGGTGGGCATCGAGGTCTTTCCGCTTGGTGTCGTGCTGCTGTACGTGGCGGCCCTGCTCACGCTCTGGTCAATGGTCGATTACATGAAGGCCGCCTTCCCGTCCGCGGGCGGTACAGGGGACTGAGGCGGAAATTTTTTCCTGCAGGGGTGTTGACACAAGCCGCGCATTCCATAGAATAAGCGGCCTCTACGCGGGAATAGCTCAGTTGGTAGAGCACAACCTTGCCAAGGTTGGGGTCGCGAGTTCGAGTCTCGTTTCCCGCTCCAGATACCGAAAAGGCCCCGGACCATGTCCGGGGTTTTTTCGTGTCAGGGGGAATGCTATCATTCCCGCCCCACGGGGCTGAGTGGCAGAGTGGTTATGCAGCGGCCTGCAAAGCCGTGTACCTCGGTTCGATTCCGGGCTCAGCCTCCATTTTCTTCAAGTCGCCCGCCCGGGTGGCGAAATTGGTAGACGCAGGAGACTTAAAATCTCCCGGTGGTGACACCGTGCCGGTTCGAGCCCGGCCCCGGGCACCATGCGGGCCGACGACAATCCTGTGTCATTGCGGTAAACTTTGCGCAGAGTCTACCGGGTGGCTCTTGAATCCTCGTTCGCGCGATCCCACCTCGTGCCAAGAGGGACAAGCACGGCCCGTTTCCATTTCCTAAAGCCAGGAGTCTGCGATGAGTGTCGATATCGAACAGGAAATTGCCCGTCTTGAGGCGCGTCGCCAGGAAAACTGCTAGCGCATCGAGGAACTGCGCGAACGCATCAAGGGAAAGACCGAGGCGCTGCAGCGCGAATTCGAGCGCGACATCGAGGATCTCGAGCAGCACTGCAAGGAAATCGACGCACGTATCCACCAGCTGCGCGAGAAGGATGCCGATGCCTGGGAAGACGACAACTTCCTTACTGCCCTGCATGAAATCTTCGACGAGATCGGCGAGCGGATCGACCACCTGTTCAGTCGCGCCGGCTAGGTCGGCAGGTTAATCGATCATGCAGGCGGGCCACCGGCAACGGTGGCCCGCTTTTTCATGGGCCCTGCAGCGCAAGCACGCCGGATCGGCCCTCGACCTCGCCAAACACGATTGGATGTCGGGGCAAGGCGTTACGGTCGAGGCTGCGGGCCAGGGTGCCCAGACTGCCGATACGGCAGCCGCGTTCCTTCCAGGTCGTGAGCAGACGGTCCAGAAAGCCGATGTAGGCCATGCCCTCGAGTTCGGCATGCAGGGTGAACACATGGCCCGTTTCCGGCGTGTCTGCACGCGCAGAGAGGTCCAGCACGGCCTCATGGGCGTTGTCCGCGGTGATGCCTTCCCGCCCCACCAGTTCATCGAGGGTGGGCAGGGTGGTGGGCAGCTGGGGGGTCTGGAAGTCACGACCATCCAGGCTCGGGAGGAAGGGGTGGCGGCCACGGGTGTCGCTGGCGTGTACAAGGCCCCAGCGGTCCTGCAGTGCCAGTGCATGGGCATTGATCTGCCAGCCGGCGGCCCCGAAGCAGAGCGGTTCCTCATCGAAGATGCGCGTGAAGGCTGCGCGGGCCCGTTCCATTTCCCTTTCGGTCCAGGCCGCGTCACGGCGGGTGACGAAGTCCTGCCAGCGCACATGATCCCAGGTGTGGATGCCGACCTCGAAGCCGGCCCGGCGAACCGCCTGCATGACCGTGGCTCCGCGTCGGCCGATGTCCGGTCCCGGCAGCAGCACGCCGTACATCAGCGTCTTCAGGCCGTAGTTGCTGGCCACCGAGGTGCGTCGTACCTTGCTCAGGAAGCCGGGGCGAAAGATGCGGCGCAGGGCACGGCCGGTATGGTCGGGCCCGAGGCTGAACAGGAAGGTGGCATCGACCGCATGGCGCTGCAGCAGATTGACCAGCGGCGGCACGCCCTCCAGCGTGCCGCGCAGGGTGTCGACATCGATCTTGAGGCTGATGCGCATGGGATCGATGTCGCCGCTGCGGCGGTCAGTCGAGGAGCTGGCGGGCCTCCGCGACATCGTCGCGGTAGGCCTCGAAGATGCGGCGCAGGGCCGAGCGCATGTCGATCACCGGTTTCCAGCCCAGCTCCTCGCGGGTGTTGTAAATGGCGGGAACCCGGTTCTGCACATCCTGGTAGCCTTCGCCGTAGTACTTGCCCGAACTGACTTCGACCAGCTCGACCTTGCGCGCGGTCTCGGCGTATTCCGGGTATTCCATGGCGATCTCCAGCATCATCTCGGCCAGCTCCCGTACCGAGTGATTGTTGGCCGGGTTGCCGATGTTGTAGATCTTGCCGTCGGCAATCCCGCCCTCGTTGTCGATGATGCGCATCAGGGCATCGATGCCGTCGTCGATATAGGTAAAGGCGCGCTTGGCATGACCGCCATCGACCAGACTGATGTTCTCGCCCCGCACGATGTGGCCGAGGAATTGGGTGACCACGCGCGAGCTGCCTTCCTTGGGTGTATGAATGCTGTCCAGGCCCGGACCGATCCAGTTGAACGGGCGGAACAGGGTAAAAGCCAGGCCGTCCTGCATGCCATGGGCCCAGATCACCCGGTCCAGCAGCTGCTTGGAGCAGGAATAGATCCAGCGCTGCTTGTTGATGGGGCCAAGTACCAGTTCGGAGGTGTAGGGGTCGAATTCCTCGTCACGGCACATGCCGTATACCTCCGAGGTGGAGGGGAAGATGACGCGCTTGTCGTAGTGGACGCACTGGCGAATGATGGGCAGGTTGGCCTCGAAGTCCAGGCCGAAGACCTTGAGCGGCTCGCGCACATAGGTGGCCGGCGTGGCAATGGCCACCAGCGGCAGCACCACATCGCATTTCTTGATGTGGTATTCGACCCACTCGCGATTGATGGTGATATCGCCCTCGAAGAAGTTGAAACGCGGGTTGTCGAGCAGGTCGGAGACACGGTTGCTGTGCATGTCCATGCCATGCACTTCCCAGTCCGTGGTTTCCAGGATGCGCTTGCTGAGGTGGTGGCCGATGAAGCCGTTGACGCCAAGAATCAGAACCCGTTTCACCCTGGATCTCCCATGTCGATTGGATGGCTGCCGAAGCAGTCCCGAAATGCGGCCGCATCCAGCGTCCGGCCCTGCCACTCCAGCTGCAGCAGCCGCAGGCGCCTTCCGTCGGCGCAGTCGGCGCGAATTGTATCATTTTCCACATACAGGCAGGGGCGATCATGGCGGGCCGGCTCATTGCGAAAGTGGCTGCCAAGGATGCGCAGCCGGCCGCCGGGCAGGTCGGTAAAGGCGCCCGGCCAGGGTGGTGCCACGGCACGGATGAGGTTGTGCACGGACCAGGCATCCTGCCGCCAGTCGATACGGCCATCCTCGGGCCGGCGTCCGCCGAAATAGCTGCCGGTGGCCAGGTCCAGCGGTCTGCGTGGCGCGGTGCCCGCCTTGAGCGGCTCAATGCTGCGGGCCAGCACCAGCTCGGCGGCCACCACCACCTTGTCGAATACCTGACCGGCCGTATCGTTGGGCAGGATGGGCACGGGCATCTGGTCGACCAGATCGCCGGCATCGGGCTTTTCCACCATGTAGTGCAGGCTGGCACCGGTTTCGCGCTCGCCATGGAGCACGGCCCAGTTGACCGGTGCCCGGCCCCGGTAGCGGGGCAGCAGCGAACCGTGCATGTTGAGTGCGCCCGATTTCGGCAGGGCCAGCAGCGAGGGCGGAATCATGTAGCGGTAGTAGAACGAGAACAGGAAGTCCGGCTCCAGTTCGGCGATACGCTGTGCCATCGCCGGCAGTTCCGCGGCCTGCGGGGTGACGCACTCGATTTCTTCCAGCTGCGCCAGCCGACGCACGCTGGAGAAGAAGATCTCCTCGTCGGGATCGTCCTCGTGGGTAACGACCAGCGGGACCTCGACCCCGTGTGCCAACAGCGTGGCCAGGCAGCGCACGCCCACCTCGTTGTAGGCGAACACGACCGCGCGGGTCATGAGTCGTCGTCCGCGTCCTGTTCCAGCACGGCACGGATGATGTAGCGGGGCCGGTTCTGCACCTCCTGGTAGATGCGGCCGACATATTCGCCCAGCAGGCCGATGCCGAACAGGATGACACCAATGAAGAAGAAATTGATGGCAAACAGGGTAAAGACCCCCTCCACCTCGGGGCCGATGATCAGGCGGCGCAGCAGCATGTAGATTACCAGCAGGGCAGAGGGTATGGAAATCAGCATGCCAATGAAGCTGAATACCTCCAGCGGCCAGGTGGTAAAGCCGGTGACCAGGTCGAAGTTGAGACGGATCAGCCGGTAGAGCGAGTACTTGGACTCTCCGGCATGGCGCTCCTCGTGCTCGACCACGATCTCGACCGGATTCAGCGCATAGAGGTAGGCCAGCGCCGGTATGAAGGTGTTGATTTCCTTCGTCTGGTTGATGGTGTCGATGATGCGCTGGTGATAGCCGCGCAGCATGTTGCCCTGGTCGGTCATGCGGATACGGGTGATGCGTTCACGCAGCCGGTTCATGGCCCTTGAGGCGAGGGTGCGCCACAGGACGTCGCGCCGCTTGCGGCGGATGGTGCCAACGTAATCATGGCCCTGGTCGAGCTGTTCGACGAGTTTGGGAATTTCCTCGGGCGGATTCTGCAGGTCGGCATCGAGGGTAATGACATATTCACCACGTGACACCTTGAAGCCGGCCAGGATGGCGGCATGCTGGCCGAAATTGTTCTGCAGATAGACCACGCGGGTGACATCCGGGCGGCGCTCGAACTGCGCGCGCAGCAGGGCCGGGCTGCGGTCGCGCGAGCCATCGTCCACCAGGATCACCTCGTAGCTGCGCCCGAGAGCGTCGAGTACCGGGTACAGGCGTTCGAACAGGGCCGGCAGCACGGCCTCTTCGTTATAGACCGGGATGACGACAGAGATCTGCGGTGTGTCTTTGCTCTTTGACTCGCCCATGGATGCGCATTCTATCAGGAACCGCGCAGCACTTCGGAAAGGGCCGTACAGACGCGCTCGACATCAGTCGTTTCCATGGCCGGGAACAGCGGCAGGGTGACGGTCTCGCGGCCAACCCGGCTGGCGTTGGGGCAGGGGCGTGGATTGTATCCGCGGTAGAGTGTGGTTTCGTGCAGCGCCGGATAGTGCACGCCGATGCCGATGCCGCGCTCGCGCATGGCAGCGATGAAGCCGGGACGGGTGAGGCGGAGCGCATCGAAGTCGATCAGCAGCTGGAACATGTGCCAGCTGTGGCCTTCGTCACCGCGTGCAGGGAGCGTTACGGGCAGGGCCAGTCTCTCGAGGATGGAGAAATAATGGCCTGCCAGACGGCGTCGCTTCGTGTTGAATGCGTCGAGCCGGCCGAGCTGGTCATGGCCGATACGGGCATTGACATCGGGCAGGTTGTACTTGCCGCCGGCCTCGACGATGTCGATCATCCCCTCGGGGGTGCGGCGAATGCCGTGAAAACGCAGCCGCTCCACCCGTTCGGCCTCATCAGCGTCGTTGAGGACGATGGCGCCGCCCTCGATGCTGGTCATGTTCTTGTTGGGATGGAAGCTGAAACAGGCAAGGTCATCGGTGCTGCCGACAGGGCGTCCCTCGATCCGTGATCCGATGGCATGGGCCGCATCCTCGATGATGCGCAGATGGTGCTGCCGGGCCAGCGTACGGATTGCGGCCATGTCGGCCGGCAGGCCGGAAAAGTGTACCGGCATGATGGCCCGGGTACGGGGCGTGATGGCACGCTCGGCATCCTCGACCAGCAGATTGCGGCTGACCGGATCGACATCGACGAAGACCGGCCGGGCGCCGGCTCGAACCACCACATTGGCAGTGGCAGCAAAGGTCATGGCCGGTACCAGCACCTCGTCTCCTGGGCCGATGCCTGCGACTGCGAGTGCCAGTTCCAGTGCTGCGGTACCGCTTGTGACCACGCGTACCGGGCGGCCGCCCAGGTAGTCGGACAGCGCCTGTTCGAAGCGCTCTACCCAGGGGCCGGAGGCCAGCCAGCCGGAGCGCAGTACTTCGGCCACACCCTCGATCGTCGAAGGTTCGATGTCGGGGCGGGTGAAGGGAAGGAATCCGGTGTCCATGCCGTTCAGCTCCGTGCCACCATGTAGACGCCGAGGATGATGACGCCGATGCCGGCCATCCGCAGCGGGCTGAGATCCTCGCCCAGCCAGGCCCAGGCGGCCAGGGCATTGACGATGTAGCCGATGGAGAGCATGGGGTAGGCCACACTCACCGGAACGCGTGACAGCGCCAGCAGCCAGACCACCACGCTGATTACATACAGGGCGATGCCTCCGACGATGTGCCAGTCGAATGCCAGACGGGTGCCGGCATGCCACAGGGCCGCGGGATTGAGATGAATGATGCCGATCTTGTTGACACCGGCCTTGAGCAGAAGCTGGGCACCGGCATTGAGCAGCACGCCGGTGAGAATGAGCATGAAGCTGAGCAGGGTCATGGGGACGAGTCCTCCGGATGGGAGACGACGAGGAAATCGCGGTTTTCGGAGCGCACCTGCATCGGCAGATGCATGGCCTGCAGGGCCGGATAGCTGCTGCGCGGGATCAGGGCCCAGGCATCGGGTTCCTGGCGCCAGTGCCGGGCAAAGGCCTGATGGTCCGGCAGCCAGTCTTCGGGTTGCCGTTGAATGCCGAAGTCCAGCTCGCCGCGCCAGCCCACCAGGGTGACCGTGCGCCGCAGGTACCAGGGCACGGTCTGCTGGTAGAAGTCCACGCTGTAGAAGGGCGCGCCATCGATGGCCTCGTGCAGCGGCTCGACCAGACTGCGGGCAGAGCGCATGTCTGCCACGCTCTGGCTGCCGGCAAGAATGATGGCCGGCCACAGCAGCCAGCCCAGTCCGTGAATCAGCAGGGCACGGTCGCCACGCTTTCGCTGCCAGTACACCAGCAGGCCGCTTGCCGCCAGTACGGCGAAGGCCACCCGCAGCCAGGGCAGCCAGGGAAGGAAGGGCTGGTATGCGGGCAGATCCAGGGACAGCACGATCAGGCCGACGATGCCGAACAGCAGGGTCCACAGTGCCGTGGCGGCCAGAGCGGGCCAGCGCCCGGCCAGCCACGAGCCCAGCAGCAATGCCAGCGCGGGCATGATCGGCTGCAGGTAATGAGGCAGCTTGGAGCTGGAGACGGAAAAGAAGACGAAGATGAATCCCGTCCAGAGGATCAGGAACAGACGCTCGTCGAAGCCGGGTGCAGGGCGGCGCAGAGCCTCGAGCAGCATGCGGCCCACGCCGCGCAGCGCCCCGAACCAGGGCAGCAGTGCGAGCAGCAGGAAGGGCAGGAACCACCACCAGGGCTCGTAGCGGCCATGCGTTTTGGTAAGAAAGCGCTCGAAATGCTCATGAATGAAAAAGAACCGGGCAAAATCCGGATTGTGCAGCGATACCAGCACGAACCAGGGGGCCGACAGGGCTAGGAACAGGGCAAGGCCGGGCCAGAACCAGAGCCTGGTCCAGATGTGCAGGTCGCGCCGCAGCAGGCTGTAGAGTACGAAGACCGCACCGGGCAGGACGATCCCGACCAGCCCCTTGGTCAGCAGGGCACCGGCTGCGGCACCCCAGGCTATGGCCATCCAGCGCCGGTGGCCGGCCTCGTCTCCTGCCTTCTGGGCGAGGATGAAGGCAAACAGGCACAGGTTCATGAACAGGGCCAGCCCGGTGTCGAGCACATTGATGTGGCTGACCAGATAGAAGTATGGGTTGGCTGCCAGCACCAGGCCGGTGATCCAGCCTGCGCGTGGCCCGTACAGCCGCCAGGCAACCCAGCCGCTGAACAGGATCAGCAGCCAGCTGGCCAGCTCGGTCCACAGACGGGATACCCAGTCATGCAGCCCGAACAGTTCGTAGAAGGCTGCGGTGATCCAGTAGTGCAGGGGGGGTTTCTCGAAGTACTTGAAGCCGTTCAGGCGCGGGGTCAGCCAGTCACCCGTGGCCACCATCTCGCGCGGAATCTCGGCATAGCGGCCCTCGTCGGTATGGGTCAGGTCGCGCCACTCGATATCGGCGAACCAGATCAGCGTCAGGGCCGCGAACAGGGCCAGCAACAGGGCACGTGGCAGTCCCTTTTCGGCGGGTGCAACCTGCGGGCTATCCATGAGCCTGCGGCGCGTCTTCCTCGACCGGCGTTACCTGGATGATGATGCCCAGCAGCGGATGATCCAGATAATGCAGCTCGCGGCTGCGCATGCGCCGGTGGCTGCGGATTGGTACATCGAACAGGGTCTTCTGTTCGGTGACTTCCTGCGTCACCTCGTCGAGCTGTTCCATCACCACCGGCTGGCGCAGTACCAGATCGGTGTAGATGTGCAGATAGCGGCCGAGCACCAGCCTTACACTGCCATCGAGCTCGTTGAGGCTGGTGGGGCCGGCGACCTCGACGGTCTCGCCCTGCCCGTTGGTTTCCCAGTGCGAGCGCATGCGGTCGGGAAATTCCAGGCTGTAATCCTTGCCGCCACTGACCGGCATGGGCAGGGCATGTTCGGCATCGAGCCCGGGCTGGACCCAGACCAGGTGGGTCAGCACCTGGTAACGGGGGGAGGACTGCAGGCGCTTCTCGGCATCGGCCAGGGTGTATTCGCTGTCGGGCAGCAGACGGAATGCCTTGGGTACGCCCTGCCGTTCGCCGCTCTGGCCCTGCAACCCTTCGGCCAGCGGCCAGTGCTCGCTGTAGAAGGCCTGCGGATCGGTGTTGCGGAAGAAGATCATCTCCACCTTGTAGCGCGGGGCAGCCTGCGCCAGCAGGGGGAACAACAGCAGGATGGGCAACAACAGGCGTGACATCGGGGCAGGATTCCGTTCAGGCTGCATGGTCGAGGCGCAAAGTGTCCAGCAATTGCTGCAGCAGTTCAAGCCGGCCGCTCACGCTTTCGGCCGTCTGCAGCAGGTGCAGCCGCTGCTGGCTGTCGAGCCGGTAGCGGTCGGGACGGGTCTGGATCAGCTCGATCATGCGGGCGGCATTGATGTTCGGCTCGTCGCCGAAGTGGATGCGTCCCTTCTCGTCGTCCATCTCGATGCGGCGGATGCCCAGCGGTTCTGCCTCCAGCTTGAGCTCGGTGATGGCGAACAGGGTCTTTGCGGGCTCCGGCAGCAGGCCGAAGCGGTCGATCAGCTCGACCTGCAGTTCATCCAGTTCCGCCCTGGATGCGGCCGAGGCAATGCGTTTGTAGAGCACCAGTCGGGTATGCACATCCGGCACATAGTCCTCGGGCAGCAGCGCCGGGGCGCCAAGCTCGATTTCGATGCCCTGTGGCTGCTCCAGGGAACTGTCGGGCAGCTGGCCGGACTTGAGTGCCTTGACTGCCCGCTCCAGCAGCTCGTTGTAGAGGGTGAAGCCCACCTCGCTGATCTGGCCGCTCTGTTCCTCGCCCAGCAGCTCGCCGGCACCGCGGATTTCCAGGTCGTGACTGGCCAGGCTGAAGCCCACCCCCAGGTCCTCCAGCGCCTCGATGGCCTGCAGGCGCTTGATGGCATCCGCGGTCATGGCCTTGCGCGGCGGGGTCAGCAGGTAGGCGTAGGCGCGGTGGTGTGAACGGCCCACCCGCCCGCGCAGCTGATGCAGCTGGGCCAGCCCCAGCTTGTCGGCCCGGTTGATGATGATGGTGTTGGCGCTGGGGATGTCGATGCCGCTCTCGATGATGGTGGTGGCCACCAGCACGTTGAAGCGCTGGTGATAGAAATCGACCATGATCTGCTCGAGTTCACGCTCGCGCATCTGGCCGTGGGCAAAGCGGATCTTGGCATCCGGCAGCAGCCGCTCCAGCTTGCGTGCCTGCTCCTCGATGGTCTTGACCTCGTTGTGCAGGAAATAGACCTGACCGCCCCGACGCAGTTCGCGCCGGCAGGCCTCCTGGATGAGTGCGTCCTTCCATTCGCTGACGAAGGTCTTGATGGCATGGCGCTGTACCGGCGGGGTGGCGATGATGGACAGGTCGCGCAGGCCGGACAGCGACATGTTGAGGGTGCGCGGAATGGGCGTGGCGGTCAGGGTGAGCAAGTCCACCTCGGCCCGCAGGGCCTTGAGGCGTTCCTTGTGGCGCACGCCGAAGCGGTGTTCCTCGTCGATGATGACCAGTCCCAGGTCACGGAAGCGGACTTCCTTGCCGAGCAGCTTGTGGGTGCCGATGATGATGTCGATCTCGCCGCTGGCCAGTTTCTCCAGCGCCTGCTTCTGCTCCCTGGGGGTGCTGAAGCGCGACAGGGACTCGATGCGCACCGGCCAGTCGGCAAAGCGGTCCTGGAAATTGAGCGTATGCTGCTGGGCGAGCAGGGTGGTGGGTACCAGGACCGCCACCTGATGCCCGTTCATGGCGCTGACAAAGGCCGCGCGCATGGCCACCTCGGTCTTGCCGAAGCCGACATCGCCACAGACCACGCGGTCCATTGGCTGCTCCGAGGCCAGATCGGCGAGCACGGCATCGATGGCATTCTGCTGGTCGGGCGTGGGCTCGAAGGGGAAGGCCTCGGCAAAGGCGGTGTATTCGGCCGGCAGGGGCTGGCTGCGGCCCTTGCGGGCGGCGCGGCGGGCATGGATGTCGAGCAGCTCGGCGGCGACATCACGGGCCTTCTGCGCCGCCTTGCGCCGCGCACGGGCCCACTGCTCCCCGCCAAGCTTGTGCAGCGGGGCGTGCTCGGGGCTGGCGCCGGTATAGCGGCTGATCAGGTGCAGCGAGGAGACCGGCACATACAGCTTGTCGCCGCCGGCATACTCCAGGGTGAGGAATTCCGCCGGATGGCCGTCCACCTCCAGCCGGCTGAGTCCCAGGTAGCGCCCGACGCCATGTTCCTCGTGCACCACCGGCGCGCCCTCGCTGAGGTCGGCGAGGTTGCGGATCACGGCGTCGGCATCGCGCGTGGGGCGCCGGCGGCGGCTTTGCTGCGGGCGCTCGCCGAGCAGCTGTGCCTCCGTGATCAGGGCCAGCGCCGGCTCCTCCAGCCGGAAGCCCTGTTCCAGCGGGCCGGTGGTGATGGCCAGCGAGGCGGACTCGTCTTCAAGGAAGGCGCGCCAGTCGTCCACCACCTGTGGACGCAGTCCGAAGCCGCGCAGCAGGTCCAGCAGGTGCTCGCGACGGCCGGTGGTCTCGGCAGTGATCAGGGTACGGCCCGGGAATTCGTCCAGGAAGTCCTGCAGGGCCGCGGCGGGCCGCTCGGCCCGTGGCTGGATGCGCAGTGCCGGCAGGCCGGCGGTGGCGTGATTGCGCTGTGTGGCACCCGGTTCGGGCAGTTCGAAGCCCTGCAGGCGGATGCGCGGTGCAGCAGCCAGTCCGGCATGCAGTTCTTCGGGGGTGAGGAAGAGTTCCTCCGGTTCCAGGATTGGCCGTTCGATGTCGTGGCGCAGCTGCTCGTGGCGCTCCCGTGCCTCGGCCAGATAGCCGCGGGCCGCTTCCTCGCTGCCCTCGCCCAGGATCAGCAGATGCCTTTCCGGCAGGTAATCGAACAGCGTCTCCATGCGGTCATGGAACAGCGGCAGGTAGTATTCGATGCCGCCGGGGGCGGCCCCGTTGCTGACTTCCTGGTAGACCGGGCAGCGTGCCGGATCGCCCTCGAAGCGTTCGCGAAAACGCTCGCGGAAGCGGCGGATGCCGTCCTCGTCGAGCGGGAACTCGTGGGCGGGCAGCAGTTCGATGGACTCGACCTTCTCGCGCGAGCGCTGGTCGTCCGGCGAGAACAGGCGCAGCTCCTCGATCTCGTCGTCGAACAGGTCGATCCGGCAGGGCTGTTCACTGCCCATGGGGAAGAGGTCGATAATGGAGCCGCGCACGGTGTATTCCCCGTGCTCCATGACCTGGTGCACGAAGTGGTACCCGCTGGCTTCGAGTTGCAACCGGAACTGTTCGATGTCGAGGGTCTGGCCGCGTTCAAGGCGGAGACTGCGCCCGGCGATGTATTCGCGCGGCGCCAGTCGCTGCATCAGGGTCGGGGCCGGAACCACGAGTAATCCGCGCCTGAGTGCGGGCAGACGGGCGAGCAGACGCAGGCGCTCGGAGATGATGTCCTCGTGCGGGGAGAACACGTCATAGGGCAGGGTCTCCCAGTCCGGCAGGTGCAGGATCTCGAGCGCGGGGTCGGTATTGAAAAAGCGGATGCCCGCTTCCATGCGCGCGGCCTCGGCGTGATCGGCCGTGACCAGCACGGTGACCCCGTTGAAGCGGGCCGCAGCCATGGCAATGGCCAGCTTGCCGCTGGCACCACGCAGCCCGCCCCAGTGGATCTCGGGGTGCGTGCGGTCGGGCAGGACGGGTTGCAGGGGGCTACGAACGTTCACACATGCAGGCCGGTTTGCGAAGGGCGCACATTTTCCCACACTCGCTTGACAGGGAACAGAGCGCGGTCCACAGTTACCTGACAAGACTGACATCGTCTGACATCAGGTCCTGCCATGGCACGCAAGCTCGACATTCCCCCACAGGTCATCCTGGAGGGCATCCCCAAGCCCTATGTGGTAATCGACCGCGACTATCGCATCCTCGCGGCCAACCGGCGCTATGCCGAGCAGTTCGAGATCCCGCTGGAAGAGCTGTTCGGGCGCCGCTGCCATGAGGTGGAGCACCATTCCGAGGTGCCCTGCCGCCAGCTGGGGCAGGAATGTCCGCTGGATCGGGCCGTGGCCGACCGCCACGAGGCCCGGCTGGTCAACCTGCACCCGGATGCGCGCGGGCGGGACCGCCCGATGCAGGTAACGGCGACCCCGATTCTGGGCGAAGACGGCGAGGTGGCCATGGTCGGGGCCCTCATCGAACCCCTGGAGGGCGCCGATGCCGAGGCAGCACGCCAGGCACCGCGGGTACTGGTGGGGCAGTCTCGCGCCCTGTTGCGCCTCACCAGCCTGCTCTATCGGGCCGCACCTACCCAGACCACCATCCTCATCGAGGGCGAGAGTGGCGTGGGCAAGGAGTGTGTGGCCAGCTTCATCCACAATCACTCCTCCCGCAGTACCGGCCCGTTCGTGGTGGTCGACTGCGGGGCCCTGGGCGAGTCCCTGATCGAGAGCGAGCTGTTCGGCTACGAGAAGGGGGCGTTTACCGGTGCCACGCAGCGCAAGGTCGGACTGATCGAGTCGGCCAATGGCGGGACCCTGTTCATCGACGAGATCGGCGAGCTGCCACTCGAGCTGCAGACCAAGCTGCTGCGGGTGCTTGAGACCGGCACCCTGCGCCGGCTCGGCGGCACCGAATATCTGCGCGTGGACGTGCGTTTCATTGCCGCCACCCATCGCAATCTGCTGCAGATGGTGGATGAGGGGCGCTTCCGCCAGGATCTCTACTATCGCCTGGCGGCCTTTCCCGTCACCATTCCCCCTCTGCGCGAGCGCAAGGAGGACATTCCGGCCCTGGCGGAATACTTTCTCGGCCTGATGGAGGAGGGGGAACGGCAGCTGCCGCTCTCTTCCGAGGTCATCGAGGCCCTGCTGGCCTATGACTACCCCGGCAACATCCGGGAGCTGCGCAACATCCTGGAGCGGGCTGCCATCCTGGCGGTGGGCGAGCAGATGCGCCCCGAACACCTGATCTTTCCCTCCCAGCTCAGCGTGCAGCGCCAGGGCAGTGATGTCACGGTCGTGGATGCCCAGTTCGGGGCCGCTGTGCAACAGGAGACGAACATGGCAGCAGGCATGCGCCCCTCGGCTGGAGCGGACGACAATCCGCTGATGAGTCGCCGCCGCCGGCTGGACGACAGCCGGGTACTCGAGGCCCTGCGCATGTTCGATGGACATCGCGGACGGGCCGCGCAGGCCCTGGGGGTGAGCGAGCGCACCCTGTATCGCTACATTCGCCGCATGCGCAAGGAGCAGCAGCCGGAGTGAAAAAAGAAGCCCGCCATGGAGGCGGGCAAAGTCACTGCCGGAATCGGGTACGCGAGATCAGGGCTTGACCGTGGTCAGGCCGAGGATCTCCCAGTCCTGCATGCCACCGCGATACCACTTGATCTTGTGCTCGGGGTAGCCGAACTTCAGCAGGTTCTTGATATTGTTCGGTGACTGTCCGCACCACATGCCGTTGCAGAACATCACCAGGGTCTTGGCATTGGAGAAGTCCCACAGCCCTTCCACTTCCTTGACGCCGAACTGTTCCTGCAGGATCTCGCCAATGGAGATCGGGTCTGCTCCCTTGGCCGGGTTGAGCTTGGTCCAGGGGATATTGACGGCCCCGGGAATGGTGCCGCGGGCCACCCAGTCCGGGGTGCGGGAGTCCACCACCAGGATGGGCTCGCCCTTGGCCATGCGTACCAGGTAGTCGATGACCTCGACCTCGCCGATGGTCTCTACCCCCGGGGCAAGCTTGATGGGCTGGATGCAGAAAGGCGGGCAGGGACGCGAGGTCTTGGCAAAGGCCGGATTGACCGTGTTCTTGTTGTCCTGGTTGCGTTTGATGGTGTAGGTCTTGCCATTGACGGTGAAGGTGACTTCCTTGATCTTGGGCGTGATGCCGACCGGCTTTCCGGCCAGGGCCATGCCGCTCGTGAACAGCCCGGCTGCCAGGGCAAGGGTGGTGAACCATTTCATCATTTTCATGTGTAACTCCTCGATCGTGCGTGTTGTGGTGGTTGCGTAACGGTTTATTCGTCGCAGTCCGGTTCTTCCTCGGTTTCCTCAGAGGGTTTCCCGTTGTGCTTGTCGAACAGGGTCCCCGTGGCTTGCGCAGGACACAGGCCGCGGGGATGGGGTGAGGCCCATCCGGTACCGGCAAGCATGCCGATCAGCAGGATGGACGCAATCATGGCAAACAGTGAAGGTTTCATTTTGGTCCCGTGTCATTGAGTTGACGCCCGGGTCAGTGCAAGCACGGTGCCAGAATGGGATGGGTTGGGTGAATGCCTTTTATATCAATGGGTTGATGATTCGGTGTGCGCGGTGAGGCTGGGTATTGCCCTGTCAGGCGTGCGCTTGAATGGCAGCCAGTCGTCATGACAGGGTCGGAATGTGTCAGGCATGACAGGCGGGCCGGGAGGCCCGCCTGTCCGCTACTCAGCCTTCCTTCTTGCGGGTGCTGATGCCCAGCAGGGAATACAGCGGGCACCAGCCGATCAGGCCGGTGGCCAGCGGCACCACGCCGATCCAGCCCCACGGGGTCTGCGGACCCACGAACACCAGACTGATGAGCCCGATACCGACGATGACGCGCAGAATGCGGTCGATCATGCCTTCATTCATCATGTTGCACCTCCAAAGTGACTGTTCTGTTGGTTACGGTATACAGTGTAGCCATGCTTGCGGCGATGTTCCGTGACCTAGTCACTTTCGGCAAGATGCTCGAGCGCCTCGCGGTCCAGCAGGTGAATGACACCCCGTTCGAGCCGTACCAGTCCGCGGCGCTGCATGTCCTTGAGCTGGCGGCTGATGACCTCTCGCGCACTGCCCAGCTCGGTGGCCAGCTCCTGATGGGTGATGTGTAGCTCCGGGGCCTCGCCTGCGAGTTCCAGCAGGCGCTCGGCGAGGCGGGCGTCGAGCCGGCGGAAGGCAATGTCCTCGATCAGCTCCAGCAGTTCGGAGAGACGCTGGCCATAGTCGTGGAAGACAAAACGCCGAAAGGGTTCGGAATGCCCCAGCGCATGCTGGAATGCGGCCGCCGGTATGAGCACCGCCCGGGTCGGGCGTTCGGCAATGGCCTCGGCACTGTAACGGCCACCGGCCATCAGGCAGGCGGTGGTGAGCACGCAGGATTCTCCATCCTGGACCCGGTAGAGGATGATCTCGCGCCCGCTGGTGCCCAGTTCCCGCACCTTCACGCTGCCCTCGATGACCAGCAGATAATGGCTGCAGGCATCGCCCAGCCGAAAGGCGATATCACCCGGTTTCAGTACCACTTCGCGCCCGGCAGCGAGTGCCTCCCGACCGGCAGTGTCGGTGACCTCCTGCAGGGCAGGAAAGTGCGCGACCCAGTCTTCGTTCATGCCAGCCAGCCCTCGAGGAATGCGCGCATGCTCTCTCCCAGTCGCGGCACATGATAACCCCCCTCGAGCACGATGACCGTGGGCAGCTCCAGGGCGCGGATTCGCTCGGCCATCTGCCGATAGTGCCGGACCTCGAGCCGGATGGGCCGGTCCTGGATGGTGTCCGTGCCCAGGGTGTCGAAGCCGAGGGAGAGCACGAGGGCACGGCATTCGCTCTCGGCCATCCCGTCCACTACCTGTTGCAGCAGCCCCAGGTAGGTGGTGCCGTCGCAGCCGTCCGGCAGGGTGACGAGATGGACATGCGGGGTCGTACAGGTGGCCTGCGCATCGAGCCAGGGATAACTGGTCCAGGGATCGGCATGCAGTGACCAGTAGTGCAGGGACGCGTCGGCGAATTCCAGGCTGCCGTCGCCCAGATGATAGTCGACGTCGAGCACGGCAACCGGCCCATGGTGCGTGCCCAGTTGCCGTGCCGCGAGGCAGGCATTGTTGAGATAGCAATAGCCGCCGTAGCGCCTGCGCCCGGCATGGTGCCCCGGCGGCCGGCAGAGGGCCAGTGCACAGTCCTCTCCCCGGGCCACGTCCTCTGCTGCGGCCAGCGCGGCGGCGGCGCTGTTGCGCGCAGCGGTGAAACTGCCCCGGCCGATCGGGGTGCCGATCTCGCGGCAGTACATGCCACCGCGAAGCGGCATGGGTGCACGGCTCAGGTCATCGCGGAATATGCCCGGAAGGTAGTCGGCGTCCTCGGGCAGGCTGTCGGCGATCTGCTGCAGGAAGGCGAGGTAATCGGCATCGTGCAGCTGTTCCAGCTGTTCCAGCGGGGCCAGGTCCTCGACCTCCCGCAGCATCACGGGGTCCAGCGTACGCAGTATGTCGAGCAGGACGTCGAGGCGCCGGGCACACTCCGGATGCGGGACCGGCGGCAGGCCATCGGAGTAGTCGTATCGTGGCTGGTGCAGGGCATGGTGCACGGGCACGAAAACGGGCAGGGTACTCACTCGTATGCAATCTCCGTCTGTGCCCCGGTGGGCGTGCCGTTGCGATCGACCCGTGGCCAGGCCCAGCGGGAAATGATCTTCTGCACCAGCTTGGCGGCCACGGTCTGCGACACCTGATGCGGGTCCGGAATCAGCTCCACCAGGTCGACGCCCCGCAGATCCACCTGCGGGTTGTCGAGCAGCGTCTCGATGATGGCCAGAGTCTGGAACCAGTCCAGTCCGCCCGGTTGCGGTGTACCCACGCCCGGTACCAGGGCAGGGTCCAGTCCGTCCATGTCGATCGAGAGCCAGACCGGCCCCTCGAGGCCCTGCAGGCGTTCCAGCAGGGCCTGCCACTGGCGCGGCTCGCGCAAGGCCCGGTCGCGCCAGAGGCCGATATCAGGGTGCTGCTGCAGGTAGGCCGCCTCGCCCTCGTACAGCGAGCGCACCCCGATCAGTTCGAGCCGATAGCCGGCCTCGTGCAGGCGGCGCATGGGGCAGGCATGGCTGTAGGGGCTGCCCTGGTACTGGTCGCGCAGGTCGGCGTGGGCGTCGATGACCACGATGGTGCCGCTGTGCATGCGTGCCTCGACCTGTGGCGGGGTCAGGCTGTGCTCACCGCCGAGGCCGATGTAGAGCGCGTTATCGGGCAGGCCGCGCACGGTCTGGCCGATGCGATGGAGGTATTCCGCAATCACCTCCTCGGGGGAGGGCGCCAGCGGCGGGAGCACGCAGGGCCGCAGCCACTGCATTGGTGACCAGCCCAGATCCTCCTCGTAATATTCAAGCTGGTCCGCGGCGGCCAGAATGGCCTCCGGTGCCCGAGCCGTTCCCTTGACGAAACAGGCCGTGGCCTCGAAGGGGAGCGGCTGGATCAGCACGTCGGCCGCTTCCGGCGCGGCATTGGGCAGATGCTGCCAGTGCAGGCTCATCGCTCGAAACTGCGCAGGATGGCATGCGGCAGGGCAAAGGCCGCG
>RFHG01000368.1 GCA_003696465.1 Gammaproteobacteria bacterium
GCCTGCTGTTCCAGCCTGGCCAGGGTCAGCAGCTCTTCGATCAGGGCGTTGAGCCGTTCCGACTCCCGCTCGATGCGATCGAGCGAAGCAATCAGCTCCTCCGGGGCTTTCTGGCGCGCCAGCCCCAGGGCGACCCCGAGTCGGGCCAGCGGCGAACGCAGTTCGTGGGAGATGTCGCGCAAAAGCCGCTGCTGGCCGGTGACCAGGGCTTCAATCCGTTCGGCCATGCGGTCGAAATCCTGCCCCAGGCGCACCAGCTCCCGGTCGCCGCGCAGATCGGCTCCGACCCGGGTTTCCAGCCGTCCCGCGGCAAAGGCCCGGGTCGCCCGGCGCAGCTGACCGATGGGACGGGTCAGGGAGCGGGTCAGCAGCAGGCAGACTCCGGCCGACACCAGCAGGAAAATGAACAGACCGACAGGATGGCCGTCATCGAACCAGCGGCTGCGCCACCGGGGCGGCGGCGCGCCTTGTTCCCTGCCGGGCAGGCGAAAATGCAACACCAGGGCGGCCGGCTGCCCGTTCGGCAGTTGCAGGGTCCGGCCGATGGCGAAGCCCCGGCGGCGTTTGAGCACCTCGACCCGGCCTTCAGCCAGCACCCGCCGGGCCAGGTCGACCACCATCGGCGGCACCGGCCCGTCTGCCAGCGGGCGCAGCTGGGTTGTCAGGATAAAGGGGCGCGGTTCGTCGGGCGGAAGACTTTGCTGATACGCGCGCCAGCCGGCCAGCCCACGTTCACGCAGCACTCCCAGGGCATCGTCGGCATAGCCATCCAGCCCCCGGGCGACAAAACGCAGATGTTTCTCCAGCACCGGCTGTTCATCCGGCCGGGTCAGGGTCGCCAGCAGCCACATGAGCAGGCCGGCCAGCAGGACGGTGAGCCAGAAACCGAGGAAGATTTTCAGAAACAGGTTGCGCATCAGTCCTCCCCGACGGTGCAGGCGTAGAGGTAGCCGACGCCGCGCACGGTCTTGATGCGCTCACCGCCAAGCTTGCGCCGCAGGCTGCTGACATGGACATCGATGCTGCGGTCGTAAGGAGTGAGCCGCCGGCCAAGAACCTGGCGTGACAGCGCCTCTCGACTCACCGGCTGGCCGGCATGACGGACCAGCATTTCCAGCAGGCCGTACTCCACCGAAGTCAGCTCGACTGGTTCACCATGCAGGCGCGCTTCGCGCAGTCCCGGTTCCAGGCACAAATCGCCCACCTGTATTTTCTCGGGCGGCCGGGCACCTTCGACGCCGCCGCCGGCCCTGCGGGCGATGGCGCGGATACGCGCGACCAGTTCCCTCGGGTTGAAGGGCTTGGGCAGGTAATCGTCGGCTCCCAGCTCCAGCCCGACAATACGGTCAACCTCCTCCCCCCGGGCGGTCAGCATGATCACCGGAATCTGCGAGTCCTCGCGCAACCGCCTGAGCGCATCGAAGCCGTTCAGGCCCGGCAGCATCACGTCGAGAACCACCAGGTCGAAATCCTCCTCGAGCGCCATGCGCACCCCGGCGCGCCCTTCATGCGCCGCGCAGGTTCGAAACCCCTCGGCGCCGAGGTAGTCCTGCAGCAGTTCGCACAGCTCGCGGTCGTCATCGACAATCAGGATCTTTTCCATCGCTCCTTCTCCAAGGGGAGTTGTCACCACTATACCGTTTCGCCCGCAGGCGGCGGGTAAAGAAGTGTAAAGGGCCGTGGTATCTGCTCCTTCAGACAACTTTACAAAAGTGGGAATCGATTTAACGCAACTTCAGATAGCGGTGGCGACAATGGAAACCACAGACAGGGCAACCTGAATCATGCAAACGAAAGGAGTAGGAAATCATGAAAAAGACAATGGTGGCAGCAATCCTGATGACCCTGCTGGCAGCCGGCGGCGCGGTGGCCTTCGGCGGCGGGTTCGGCCCGAAGAACGACGGCAGGCCCGGCCCCGACCCCGAACGTCACGCCCGCAAACTGGAGATGATGAGCGTGGTTCTCGACCTGAGCGAAAGCCAGAAAGCGCAGATTGAAGAGGTATTCAAAGCGGGCTTCGAGGCGGCCGAGCCCTACCATGAACAGATGCGCCAGGCACGGGAGCAGATCCGCGACCTGGTGACCTCCGGCAGCTACGATGAGGCGAAGGTGCGTGAACTGGCCCAGAAGGTGAGCAGCGCCGAAGTCGAACTGATGGTTGCCAAAGCCAGAACGCACAGCCAGGTCTACGCCCTGCTCACCCCCGAACAGCGACAGAAGGCCGACAAACTCGCGCCCCTGTTCGAAGGGCGCCGAGGGCACCACGGTCGGCATGGCGGCGAACGCTGCCGC
>RFHG01000369.1 GCA_003696465.1 Gammaproteobacteria bacterium
GCCGCCGGCAGGCCGATGAAAATCCTCGGTACCAGGTGCCGGATCACCGCCTCCACCGCCGACACATCCGTGCCACGGGTGTTGCCGTAGCGGGCCACCGACACCAGCGGCGGCAGGGCCTCCATCAGCTCGAAAACATCGGTGCTGAGGGCCGAAATGTTGTCCAGTTTGCGAAGCAGTGGCGGCAGCACGGAAGGCAAGTCGGCATCCAGCACCTGTTGCAGCAGGGCCGTCAGTTGCGGCAGCGACTCCTGTTCAAAAACCTTGCGGTTGAGGTAGTGGATGCAGGCCTCCTCCAGGGTATTGCCCCAGGTGGCCGCCTCGATGATCTGGATGATAAAATCGGGTTGCCAATGCAGCTTCCAGTGCTCCAGAAAGCCGCCGGCGCTGTGGTGGCGTGACAGTTCCACCCGCCGGCCCCAGTGGATGTCCAGCAAGCTCAGCCGGTGCAGCAGCACACTTTTTCTTTTGCCGCTTTCGCTGCGCAAATCGATGCCGCCGGTGGGATTGGCAGCGGTAGCGCCCAGCCAGCTCTCGCCCGGGCTCTCCCAGTATTTCGACAGGCGGCAGGACTTCACCTCTTTCTCGATGTCCTGCAGCAGCGCCACGGTCGGCAGTTTCAGGTGTTGAGGCACCTTGCCCACGCTGGCACCCCGCAGTAGTTCCCGCTCCACCAACAGCATTTTTTCCTCATCGCCTTCGCAAATGGTGCTGATGGCCGCCTCCCGCAGTTCATCGATTCCCGGCAGCGGCAGCCCACGCATGGCCGCCAGCGCCTCCGCCAGCCGGATGGCCTCGATGATGTGCGCCGAGGAGGTACCCACGTCCTCCTTGCGCAGCATGCGAGCCACCTTGACCATCCATCGGGTGGCTGCCTCCGGTCGTTTTTCGAAGAGCAGCTCGTACCAGGCCGGCGACACCACCCCGGCGCCGTAGCCACTCTCAAAGCTGAGCCGCTCGTAGCTCCAGGGTATCCAGGTGGCCGTGGTTTTGACCTTTTTCAGGCCTTTCAGCACGGC
>RFHG01000370.1 GCA_003696465.1 Gammaproteobacteria bacterium
CATGACAGACAGCACGCGTATCTCAAGTTGCGCCGGGTTGGCATCGATACCTATCGCGAGAATGTCGCCTATCTCAATCGCAACTGCCCCGTTTATCGCAGCGAGGGTTTCCAGGCCCTTTCAAAGGTGGAACTGCAGATCGAGGACGATGGCCCGCCCCTGCTGGCAGTGCTCAACATCGTCGATGACGCGAGTCTGGTCGCCCCCGGGGAGATCGGACTGAGCGAACAGGCCTTCGACCAGCTCGCTGTCGAGGAAGGCCGTGCAGTACGGGTGGCCCATGCGCAGCCCCCGCGATCGTTGCACGCAGTGCATCGCAAGATTGCCGGCGCCCGGCTGGATGCCGGAGACTATCTGGCCATCACCCGCGACATTCTCGAACACCGCTATTCCAAGATCGAGATCGCCGCCTTCCTGGTAGCCTGTGCCGAGGCCGGCATGGAGCGGGAGGAAGTTTTGCACCTGACGCGGGCCATGTACGAGACCGGTGACCACCTGGAGTGGGGCGAGCCGATGGTCGTGGACAAGCACTGTATCGGCGGCATCCCCGGCAACCGTACCACGCCCCTGATCGTGTCCATCGTTGCGGCCCACGGCATGCTCATCCCCAAGACCTCCAGCCGTGCCATTACCTCGCCGGCAGGCACGGCCGACACCATGGAGGTGGTTGCGCGGGTGGAGCTTTCTCCGGAGGAAATGCGTCGCATCGTGCAGCAGGAACGAGGCTGTCTGGCCTGGGGCGGCACGGCGCGCCTGGCGCCCGTCGACGACATCCTGATTACCGTGGAACGCCCCCTCTCCCTCGACTCCCCGGGTCAGATGGTGGCCTCGATCCTGTCCAAGAAGCGGGCGGCCGGTTCCACCCACCTGCTGATCGACATACCGGTAGGGCCCACGGCCAAGGTCCGCCGCCGACAGAGCGATGCACTGCGGCTGCGCAAGCTGTTCGAATACGTGGCCGACGAAATGGGGCTGCACCTGGAAGTGGTCATCACCGACGGGCGCCAGCCCATCGGGCGTGGGGTGGGGCCGGTGCTGGAGATGCGCGACGTGCTGCAGGTCCTGCAGCGCGATCCTCAGGCGCCGGTCGATCTGCGGGAAAAGGCCCTGCACCTGGCCGGCAGAATCCTCGAATTCGATCCCGACGTGCGAGGCGGCCATGGCTATCGCCTGGCCCAGGACATACTCGACAGCGGACGCGCCTACGAGAAATTCCGCGCCATCGTCAAGGCCCAGGGCGAACAGCATGAACGACCGCAACCGGGAAGGCACGTGCACGAGGTATGCGCCGAAACGGACGGACAGGTACTCGCCATCGACAACCAGCGGATCGCGCGCATCGCCCGACTGGCCGGGGCACCGATGGACAAGGGCGCCGGGGTGGACCTGCTGCACAAGCTGGGCGACAGCGTGCAGGCGGGCGATCCGCTCTATCGCATCCATGCCGAATTCCCGGCCGACTTCGATTTCGCCGTTGCCGCAGCCACACGCGACAGTGGCTATCGCATTGGCGACCCTGCCCAGGGCAACGAAGATGAAGGAGCCTTCATGTGGCAATTCTGAAACCCGAATGCATCCTCGGCTTCGAGGAATACGCAACGCAGGGCCATGCCCTGGCACGGAGTCTGAACGTGCCCTTCGAGTGCATTCACGTCCACCGATTCCCGGA
>RFHG01000371.1 GCA_003696465.1 Gammaproteobacteria bacterium
CTCTTCGGCGATATGCCGCTTGCGGATACCCGTGCGCTCGGTAATCCATTCGTCGCTGGTGTCCACCATGCGTTCGAGGTCATGGTTGGTCAGCACCTTCTCGGGCAGGAAGCTGCCGGTGCCGGCAATACGTGCATACTGGGTCATCAGGAGGCCTGGCGGGTACTGAGCATGGATTCGATTTGCCGGTCGATCTGGGCCGGCAGGTTTTTCAGGATCTCGAGCCGGGCAATGCGAATGGCATTGGCGAAGGCCACCTCGTCGGCACCGCCGTGGCTCTTGATGACGATGCCCTGCAGCCCGAGCAGACTGGCACCGTTGTACTGGCGGGTATCCAGGCGCCGGCGCAACGAGCGCAGCACCGGCAATGCCAGCAGGCCAAGCAGCTTGGTCACGGGGTTGCGCATGAATTCCTCGCGCAGGTATTCGGAGATCATGTGGGCCAGCCCTTCGCTGGTCTTGAGGGCCACATTGCCGACAAAACCGTCGCAGACCACCACATCCACGTCACCCGTATAGATGTCGTCACCCTCGACGAAACCGATGTAGTTGAGGTTGCTGTCCTCCAGAAGACGGCCGGCCGCCTTGACCTGATCGTTGCCCTTGATGGCCTCCTGGCCGACATTGAGCAGCCCGACCTTCGGCGCAGGGTTGCCATCCACCGTGGTCGCCAGCACCGAACCCATGACGGCAAACTGGTAGAGCTGCTCGAAGGAGGAGTCGATGTTGGCTCCGAGATCCAGCATGTGCACATGTCCCTTCAGCGACGGGAGCGTGGTAGTGATCGCCGGACGATCGATACCGGGCAGCATCTTCAGCACGAAACGGGCCGTGGCCATCAGGGCGCCGGTGTTGCCGGCGCTGACACAGGCACCAGCCTCCCCCTCGCGCACGAGATTGATGGCCACGCGCATCGAGGAGTCCTTCTTTTTCTTCAGCGCCAGTGCCGGCGGCTCGTCCATGGCCACGATCTCGGTGGCATTGCGGATATGCAACCGCTCGCCTGCCTCGACGCCGGTGCGGGCAAGTTCCTGCTTCAGCGCTTCCTCGCGACCGACGAGAATCAGCTCGATATCTTCATGCGCTTGCAGGGCACGCAGGGCCGCAGGCACCACCACGGAGGGGCCATGATCCCCGCCCATGGCATCAAGGGAGATGCGTATGCGCTCAGTCATTGCGGATGCTCAATCCCGGAACAGAAACGAAATCGCGGGACTGGATCCCGCGATTGCAAGCATTCCCTGGTCCGGGAGGTTCAATCCTCGTCGGTCTGCTTCGGCTGCACCACCTGGCGCCCGCGATAGTATCCATCGGGCGTGATGTGGTGACGACGATGTGTCTCGCCGGTGGTTGAATCCACCGACAGGGTCGGCCCCTTCAGGGCATCATGCGAACGACGCATGCCGCGCTTGGAAGGGGTTTTCTTGTTCTGCTGTACAGCCATGCTCTCTACTCCGTCAATCTTTCGTGTTCAATCTGCTCTTCAGTTCACCCAGTACGGCGAACGGATTCGAGCGTTGTTCGTCCTCTGACCGCTCGGGCTCGGATTCCAGCCAGCGACCCACGTGGCGGTGACACTCGGCCTCGTCTTCATGGCGCGGCACCAGCGGCAGGCCCAGCAGCAGTTCATCCTCGATCAGGTCGCGAAGGAACAACTGCTCCGGCACAATGACCGGTTCACCCCATGCCTGCACCTGTTCGGCATGCACGTCATCGCTGACCAGGATCAGGTCGACCGGCTGCCGCAGGGGCAGCAGGAACGGCTCCATGCAGCGTTGACAGACGAGCCCGACTTCCGCCTCGATCTGCCCCCGTATGCGCGGATGCCCCTCGTCATCGCGAAGGAACTCGAGCAGCACCCGGGCGGCACCCTGTTGTGCACCGGCATGCTCCGCCAGACGCGACATCCGCTCGAGCGGACTCTCGCCCTGCAGCACCCGGCGCTGCTGCACCAGCCGCCAGGGATCGACCCGCTCTGGCAAACGCTCGGACATAATCCGCCAATTCTACTTGCCCCGAGCAATCGCTGTCAAAGAGTTTCCCTTGTAAAAACCCGCCCTTATTGGCAGGTTGAATGCCGGCCGAATGCGCGCGCACGATGCCCGACGGGGGTTGACCTCCATCGTCCCAATCAGTAATATTCCGGCCCTCGACATTCCCCGGTAGCTCAGTCGGTAGAGCAAGTGACTGTTAATCACTGGGTCGGCGGTTCGAGCCCGTCCCGGGGAGCCATTTCAGGAAACAGGCCCGCTGCATGCGGGCCTTTTCGCGTCCGGAGCGGGAACATGCGTGCCATCATCACCCTGTGCAACCATGACAACGGCCGGTTTGCAGTACAGACTGATCGCGGCTTCTGCGTGCTACAGCTTAGAGGCGACCACGACATCGACGAAGGCGATGTGCTGGAAGGGGACTTCTCCCGGCCGGGCATCGAGCTGTTCAAGAACCTCACCCAGGTTGAGGAACTGCAGGCCGAGGTGCTGGAACCGCAGGTGACGCCCTTTACTGCCGACCGCATGGTCAAGCAGGGCTGAGCCCGGGCTTTCAGAGGGTTTCGGCCAGGCCCTTCAGATAGGAGCGGAAGCTGTCCCGCAGTTCCGGATGACGCAGGGCATATTCCACGGTCGCCTCCAGAAAGCCCTCCTTGCTGCCACAGTCGTATCGCTTGCCGCGGAAGGTGTGGGCGAAAACGGGCTCTTCCTGCAGCAGCAGGGCGATGGCATCGGTCAGCTGATACTCCCCGCCTGCCCCACGGTCGATGCGCTCCAGCATGGAGAAAATCCTGCCGGAGAGGACATAGCGCCCGACCACCGCCACATCGGACGGTGCCTCTTCGGCTGGCGGTTTTTCGACGATTCCGCTACAGCGCCACAGGCCGGCATCGATCTCGTCACCCTCGATCACGCCATAGCGCGAGATCTCCTCGGCCGGCACCCGCTGTGCGCCCAGGACCGACCCCTGCCGTACCTCGGCCACCGCCAGCATCTCGGCCAGCGGGTTGGCCTCGCTGCCATCGATGAGGTCATCGGCAAGGATCACCGCAAAAGGCTCATCATTGACCACAGGCCTTGCACAGGCGACCGCATGACCCAGTCCCAGGGCCTCGGCCTGGCGCAGATATACACAGGATACATGCGCCGGCAGGATGCCCTGAACCTGCTTCAACAGGGCCTGCTTGCCCTTGGCCTCGAGTTCCGCCTCGAGCTCGTAGGCCTTGTCGAAATGGTCGGGGATGGCGCGCTTGTTGCGACCGATGATGAAAATCAGGGTATCGATGCCCGCTGCCACTGCCTCCTCGGCGGCATACTGGATCAGCGGCTTGTCCACTACCGGCAGCATTTCCTTGGGGTTGGCCTTGGTCGCCGGGAGAAAGCGCGTGCCCATGCCCGCGACCGGAAAGACTGCCTTGCGTACCTTCATGCCCACACCCATGCGCCGAGAAAGGCGCAAGAATACCGGACGTCATCCGGTGATGAAAGGGGCTGCCCCGACTCAGTCGGAGTTCCCGACACGAAGGCGGTCAAAGTTGCGCTTGAC
>RFHG01000372.1 GCA_003696465.1 Gammaproteobacteria bacterium
CATCTTCGTCTGCAACCTGGAGCTGCATGACCCCGATCGCTTTGCCGAGATCTGTCCGGGCAAGCAGCGGATCGGAGGGCAGAAAGCGATCTGGAAGGCGCTGGATCATGCCCGGCAGGTCTTTCGTGCCGGTTCCGTCGTCAGCCATCTGATCGTCGGACTCGAGGACGTCGAGGAAACCCGCAGGGGCATCGATACCCTGCTCGAGCACGGGGTCGTGCCGCTGCTGCAGTCCTTCCGTCCGCTGCCCGGAACGCCATTGCAGCACGAAGCCGTGCCGGCGCTGGAGGATCTGGAGTCCGCGTTTCTACATCTGTATGCAGCCCTGAAGGCCGTGCCGTTTTCCACCCATCGCCTGCGGCACATGGGCCGGGTGCTGACGCCGATGGAGAGCCGCGCGCTGGATGGCAGCGAGACCTCGCTGTCGCAGCGCTGGGCGGATTCGGCCGTGCGCCACCGTTTCGAAGGCTGGATGGATGGCCTGCGTCGTCGCCTGCGGGCCGGCAATGGTGAGGGCGGCGAGGTCCGCCTTGACCGGCGGCCGATGCATGTCCTGCTGGCCAGTGAATCCGTGCCTTTTCTTGCGATGGGTCTGCTGGCGCTGCTGGCTCTGATCCTGGTTCAGTCCAGCCCTCCCGATGGCCTGGATGCCGGGGGCTGGGCCTCGCTGGTGATCTTCCTTCTGTGCCTGATTCTCTGGGTGACACAGCTTCTGCCGCTGGCGGTGACCTCGATCCTTGGCCTGGCCCTGCTGCCCCTGCTGGGGGTGATGCCGGCGGCCGATGCCTTTGCTTTCTTCGGCAATCCCGCCGTTTTCTTCATTCTCGGCGCCTTCATGCTGGCGGCTGGCGTGATGCAGAGCGGGCTGTCTGAACGCCTGGCCCTGCAGGTGCTGGATCGTTTTTCGACCAGCCCGCAGCGATTGTTGCTGGCCATGCTGCTGCTGCCGGCCCTGATGGCCTGCGTGATGCCCGAGCACGCCGTGGCGGCACTGTTTCTGCCCATCGCGTGGGAGCTGGTTCGCAGTCTGAACCTGAGGCCGGGCCATCGCTATGCCCAACTGCTCTTCTTTGCGCTGGCCTGGGGGTCCATTATCGGTGGCGTGGTCACGCTGCTGGGGGGAGCGCGCGGCCCGCTGGCGCTGGCCTTGAGTCAGGAG
>RFHG01000056.1 GCA_003696465.1 Gammaproteobacteria bacterium
CGGGAATTCAGACGGAGCGGCCGCGTTCGAGCAGGCGCCCGAAATCGGCATGACGCGCAGCCAGATCCCGCATCGGCGCCAGCGGCACGAAGACGACCACGCACTCGATGACCGCCGTGGCCCGCGAAAGGCCGGCCACGCCATCGAGTCCGCCCGCCGGCAGCAGCCCGTCACCGTCATGCATCTCCAGGGATGCCTCGCCCTGAAGATCCATCGTGCCGGAAAGCAGCAGCACGAAATCATCCACGCGATCGCCGCGATCGAACAGCACGGTCCCCGAGGGATAGACGCTGCTGACCGCATCCCGCGTCAGAATCTCCTGTTCCTCGCGCGGCAGCTCTTTCAGCAGCGGATGAGCGAGAAAGCGAATGACGCCCCAGCGATTCAGCCCCAGATCGCGAAGTCGGTTGTACAACGCCGGCATGCGCTGGATCAGCGCATTCTTCTGCTTCTGGCCAAGCCTGGAAACCAGGGCCTCCTCATCGGCGATCACCGAGGCCACACGCCTGGCGCCGAAGATGAAGTTGATTTCGCCGAAGAAGTTGCCCGGCGTGATCGTCGCCAGTTTCCGCTTCTCTCCCTGCTCGTCCTCGGCCACGACCGACAACGTTCCACTCTCCAGAAGATAGAGATAGCCATCCTCATCCCCCTGGCGACAGATGACATCGCCGGGCAGAAATTCCAGCTTTTCCGCCAGCTCGGCGAACATGCGCCGGCAGTCGGGCGGCAGTTCATCAATGGTTCGAGGCCGGTCGTACACGCATCCCCTCCACTTGCTTACAAGCCAAGCTTGGACGCTTTTCAGGGTTTAGACAAGTGGAAGCAGCAGGAAGGGGGAGCTTGGTTCATCGATCATGACCGCCGATCGAAGCCGCCCGGCTATAAGAAATTCCTTGATCAAGATAAATCTTTGACAGACAACATACACTCTCATACTCTGCCGACCAATCAAACCCAGAAGGGAGGAGAAATGAGAAATATATTTAGAAGCCTGCTTGCGGCCGGGATGCTGCTCATGGCCGGCCAGGCCCAGGCCATCATCTGGAGCCAGGCGATCGGCGAACATAGCGGCAGCCCGCTGGTTACCTTTACGATGATGGGGCCAGGTATGGCTGCTCCGGACAACATGAATCAGTATGCCGATGTGCTGGTCGCGAACCCGGGCAAGGAGATCCTGGACGCGTACAGCAGCTTTAACCCGACTGGCAACCAGATTAGCTACAAGAGCAAGCATCTGGTGTATTCCCAGGCCGGCGCCCTGCTGCTGGATACCGGCTATCTGCAGGCTTCACTGCCTGCGAATCAAATGCTGATGGGGGCCTTCGATGGAGCCACCCTCGCCTCCGCCACCGGGCATCCGGACGGGCTGCTGGTCGAAGCGGTTGCCATTCAGTCGACCATGAATACCAAGCTGGTCGTGCGCGTCAAGGATCCGGTCAGCAACGCCACGCTATGGACCAAGACCCTGAGCGACACCCCGCAGTACGGAGCACTGGACCTTGGCTTGAGCCAGATTACGGACACGGATGGCGACGGCAGCGATGACATCGTCGTCGTCTTCTCCAAGCCGAACCAGGCGGGGAATTCGGTGATCTCTCATGGCGTATTCGATATCCTGACTGGCAACCTGAAGGCCAGCACCCAGTACACCATCACACCCTGATCACCGCTTCTGGTCGATCATTCTCCGGGGCGGCCTTCAGGGTCGCCCCTTTTCCTGCTGAGGCTCGCACAATCCGTCCGGACGACCCGGACCTTCCAAGCCTTGCCGGGCTCAGCCTCGGGCCATCAGAGCTCGCGCGTACCGTTGATGGCTGACATCAAAGCCGGGATGAATTCGCCGAGTTCGACGGACATGATGGCGAAATCGGCATCGAATCGGGCGGCTGCATCCTCGATATCCCCGGACTGCTCCGTCAGCTCGTCCGCAAAGCGCAGCCGGCGCACGGACAGATCGTCATGCAGCACGAACGACAGCCTGTCCTGCCAGTTCATCGCCATGCGATGCACGCGTCGGCCGGCCTCGACATGGGCGCGGATCTCCTTCGTGTCCACATCCACATGCTTGCAGCGGATGACGCTGGTCGTCTCGGCCTGGGAGCGGAACTCGCATTCATC
>RFHG01000373.1 GCA_003696465.1 Gammaproteobacteria bacterium
CCGGCTCCGGGTGCGATTTCCGGGAACAGCCCGAAGGGAGGCCGGCATGGATGCCGGCCTGTGGAGCGTAGGGCAGGAGCCCGTACGCTCCACCCCCGGGAATCGTGCCCGGAGTCGGGTACCCCGAAGGGGCGTGTTCCGGGCCGCGTTTTCTTTGGTTCGTTTCTTTTGCGCGTGCAAAAGAAATGAACTCGTGCCCGCGCAAGCGGGTACGAAACATGAGGCCGCGGAAATCGGCAATGCCGTAAATCGTGGCTGGAGCTCGCGCAAGCGAGTGTGCAATCCAGGAAAATGAATTCGTGTGCCCGCGTGGGTATGAAACCAATGGTTATGCAGGGAACATGGGGCCTGCTCCCGCACAGGGAGGCGGAGCAGCAATTGCCTACTGACTAAGCCGACAACGCCTGCGAAGGTCCCGCAAGAGGATGAACAGCCAGGGCCAGAGCAGGGCGCTGGTGAACAGCGGCAGCCAGTAGAGGCTGCTGCGCGGTGCGTCGCCCAGGAAGCCGGCGATGACGAAGGTGATCAGCAGGTACAGCAGCAGGATCAGCGCAATGCTGATGGCCTGCTGGTACAGCGGCGCGACCCGGATGCGCTGATGCAGCCGCAGGGTGATCCAGGCCGCAATCACCAGCGCCAGGGCATGCTGGCCCAGGACTGCACCCTTGGCCACGTCCAGCAGCAGGCCCATGCTCCAGGCCCAGCCGAGCCCCACGCGCTGCGGCAGGGCCATGACCCAGTACAGCAGCACCATGGGTACCCACAGCGGCCGCATGACGGCCGCCCACTCGGGCAGGGGCAGCAGGGTGAGCAGCAGGGCCACCAGCAGCGAGACCGGGATGATGGCGGGCCTGCAGGCGCGGCCCCCGGCGGAGTCTTCAGCGCTCATCCGTTGCCCTCCTGTCCGGGTCCGGCGTCTCGGTTGTAGCCTTCGTGGCCGGTTCTGCCGGGTTGGAGTCCCTGCGTTCGTCCTGCTGGTGGCTCAGCACCAGCAGAATCTCGCGGCTACGATCGATGTGGGCCAGCGGCCGGGCCTCGATGCGGGCAAAGGCCTCGCCGGGCGGATGCTCGACCCGGGTGATCTCGGCCACCGGATAGTCGGCCGGGAAGCGTCCGCCAAGGCCCGAGGTGCTGAGGATGTCGCCCACCCGGATGTCGGCACTGGTCGGCACGAAGCGGACCTCCAGCCGGTCGGGGTGGCCGGTGCCGACGACCAGGGTGCGCAGCCCGTTGCGGTTGACCTGCACCGGCAGGGCATGGCTGGGGTCGGTAATCAGCAGGACGGTGGCACTCATGGGCGAGACATGAACCACCTGCCCCATGACGCCGTTGGCATCGAGCACGGCCTGACCCACGAACACGCCGTCCCGGCTGCCGCGGTCGATGACGACCTGCTGGCGCCAGGTATCCAGGTCCACGGCCATGATCTCGGCAATGGTGACGGTATCCGGCACATGGCCGGCGGCCTGAATCAGGCTGCGCAGGCGGGCGTTTTCCCGCTCCAGCGCCTCGAGCTTCTGCAGGCGCGCATGCAGCAGGAGGTTTTCCTCATGCAGGCGGCGGTTTTCCTGCAGCAGGTGTTCGCGGGTGCTCAGGGTCTCGCCGGTGTCGCGCAGCATGCGCAGCGGCAGGTCGACGACATATTGGAGGGGCGCAATCAGCAGCGTCAGGGCCTGGCGTACGCTCTGCAGCTGGTGAAAGCGGTGATCGAGGGTCATCATCGCCAGCGACAGGGCGACGAACAGCAGGAGCTGGAGGGTCAGCGGCGTGCCGTACAGG
>RFHG01000374.1 GCA_003696465.1 Gammaproteobacteria bacterium
CAACAGGTTGTAAACCAGCCTAGGTGACGCCCGTCAGGATTCCGACGCCTCTTCCTCGCGACTGATGCCGTACTTGCGCATCTTCTCCACCAGGGTGGTACGGCGCATCCCCAGCCGACGCGCCGCCTGGGCGACCACGCCATCACAGGCATCCAGCGCCTGCCGGATCAGCTCCGTCTCCATCTGTGCCATGAATTCGCGCAGGTCGATGCCCTCCTCGGGCAGTGTGGCAGGAAGCGTCGGGTTCGGTACGGCCGGTGCCAGCCCCTCCTCGGGGATGACATCGGGTGGCATTTCGCCCGCTTCGCCCAGGAATCGGGGCGGCAGCATGTCGGGCTCCACCACCTCGTCGGGATACATGATGCCCATGCGTTCGACCAGATTGGCCAGTTCGCGCACATTGCCGGGCCAGTCGTAATGCGCCAGCACGGCGAGCGCCCGTGGCGAGAACCGGGCCACCGGCCGCCCCTCATCGCGAAAGCGTGCGCTGATGGCCTCGATCAGCAAGGGCAGATCCTCGATCCGCTCGCGCAACGGCGGGATCTCGATGGGAAACACATTGAGGCGGAAATACAGGTCTTCCCGGAAACGCCCCTCGGCAATCTCCTGCTCCAGATCGCGATGGGTCGCGACGATGATGCGCGCATTGGTGGTCTGGGTCCGGTTGCTGCCCACCCGCTCGAAGGTGCGCTCCTGCAATACCCGCAGCAGCTTCACCTGCATCGGCAGCGGCATGTCGCCGATCTCGTCCAGGAACAGGGTACCGTTCTCGGCCAGCTCGAAGCGCCCCTTGCGCGCCGTGATGGCGCCGGTAAAGGCCCCCTTTTCGTGGCCGAAGAGTTCCGATTCCAGCAGATCGGCGGGGGTGGCGCCGCAGTGGACGGCCACGAATGGCCCTTTTGCCCGCGGCGAGGCGGCATGAATGGCCTGGGCCACCACCTCCTTGCCCACCCCCGTCTCGCCATTGATCATCACCGTGGCCTCGGTACCCGCCACCTGGCGAATGAGGCGGGCGATGCCCTGCATGACCCGCGTCTGCCCCACCATCAGGCGGGAGATGACGCTGTCGTCGCCCTCGCCGGGCGGTGCCCCCAGCCCAAGCGCGGCACGCAGGGACGACAGCGTCAGCGGATACGGAAGGCGTGTGCTGCCCTGGGCATCGGCCTGCGATTCCCCGAGCAGGATCACGGGGACATCGGGAAAGCGGTCGGAGACGGCCTCGAGGAACCCTTCCGCAGCACGCTCGGCATCGGCCACCACCAGACGCGGCGTGGCCTGCAGATCGGCAGGGTCGTCGGGCTGAAGAACCTCGCAGCCAAGAAAGCGAAAGGCCTCGCCCAGATCCTGGCGTTGTGCGTCCTGCAGGACCAGTACCGGACTCGGCGGAAAGCTGCTCATGCGGCCTGCGTGAATAGAGTGGTCATGGGCTATTTATGGCAGCACACGCGCGTGATGTCAAAAATTTGTCGCCTGCCAGGCGGCCTCGTCACTGGGCACTGCGCTGGCGGGCCACCTCGCGCCGGTGCTGGCGGAAGATAAACCGCGAAAGCAGGTTGCGCACCGTATCGTTCAGTCCTTCCAGGCAGATCTCGCACCGGGTGCCGTCGGTTACCTGCCCGAGCAGTTTCACCGCCCGCGGCAGCAGCGGGTGCAGGTAGAGATCCACCTCTACCCAGGCGCCCTCGGGAAAGCCATGCCCGTCCTGCCACTGTACGGCATACTCGTTGAAGCAGACCGGCACCGTTTGCGGCCGATCGAGCCGGTCCGACAGCAGCTCGAACAACAGGTCCAGCGCGAGGTCAAGCTTGCGCTCGAGCCGCTGCAACTCGGGCGAGGACTCGTGGCCATGGGCATCCTCCCCTTCCGGCTGGGCCGCCTCCAGCGACTCCAGCATGAGCAGCAACGCCTCGTTGCGCCGGTTCATCCTCTCCACCACCTCGGCCGGCGGCGCCACTTGCAAACGGCGAGCCGCCAGCGGCAGCGTACGACGATAGCAGATGCTCTGGTCCAGCAATTCGCTCATGAATGCATGATGGC
>RFHG01000375.1 GCA_003696465.1 Gammaproteobacteria bacterium
CTCTCGAGTGCCGAGGACAAGCTGTTCAAGTTCCTCTCCGGCTGGCTCGGCGGCCCCCAGCTGTATGTCGAGGAATATGGCCACCCGATGCTGAGACGCCGCCATCTGCCGTTTCCGATTGGCGAACGCGAGCGTGACCAGTGGCTCTTCTGCATGAACCAGGCCCTCGACGAGATGGACATCGACCCGGCCTTTCGCGAACAGCTCAAGGGGCAGTTCTTCCGCGTCGCCGACCACATGCGCAACCAGGGCCTGCAGGCCATCGGGCCCGGGCAATCCGCCAATTCAACTTGAAGAATGTACGGCAACCCCTTGCATGGAAAGGGGTTTGGGGCTAGAGTCCGGTCATTGACCGGAGGAATCCCATGGCCGAACTGCACCTGCTCCTGCCCCGCAATACCCGCCCCGTATGGCACCCCGCCCTGGAAGCCCTGGATATCGAGGACCAGGGTCTGAGCGAAATCCCGCTGCTCGGGCGGGTGACGGCCGGCCAGCCCATCGACCTGACGGAAGAGTCGGAACGGGTCTCGGTGCCCTCGAACATGGTGCGGCGCAACACCTATGCGCTGCGCGTGGTGGGGCATTCGATGATCGACGACAACATCCAGGATGGCGACATCATCGTGGTCGAGCGCTGCGAGACGGCCGAAAACGGCCAGACCGTCGTCGCCATGATCAACGGCGAGCAGGTCACGCTGAAGAAGTTCTACATCGAGGCCGATGGCATCCGCCTGCAGCCGGCCAACCCCGAGATGGCGCCCATCTACCTGAAAAACGAGGAGATCCGCATCCTCGGCATCGTCACCGGCGTGATTCGTCCGGTAGACGCCCGCTGAAGCCACGCGCCGCGTTCAGCACTTCTGCTTGAGCTGCTGCAACCGCTCCTTGAGCTGGATCATGCTGCCGTCCAGCCCCAGCCGGAGCTGCTTGTTGCCCAGGTTCATCAGCGGATAGATCTTGCAGATCAGGCTCGGCAACTGCTCCTTGACCTTGGCCAGCTCGCCGGCCCTGATCAGGACCAGGGCCTCGTCCACCGTGAGTTCGTGGCGGATGGCGCCCGGAGCCTTCTTCTTGCGGGCGGCCTTGTCCTCCTCGAAGATGAGGCGATTGCCGCCTTCGGCAATGGCCTTCTTCAGCCTTGCCTCGGCCAGCTGCAGGATCTCGTCGAACTCCAGCCCCTCGCGAATGGTCGGGGTGACCACCCCGGCGCTGATGGTCATGCGAAAGCGTGCATTGCCGATACGGTAGCCGGTCTTCTGCATCAGCAGGTGAATCTTCTCCGCGGTCTTGCGGGCCAGCTTCTCGTTGGCGCCGGGCATGACGATGGCGAACTTGTCCAGCCCCACCCGGGCCACGGTGTCCTCGGCGCGCACGGCGGCACTGAGAATCCGGCCGATGTTGACCAGCACCTTCTCGGCCACCTGCTTGCCCTTTTTCTTGTACAGAACCTGGTACTTGTCGACATTCAGCCGCAGGACGGAGATAGGCTGGTTCTGGCGCAGGGCAAATGAAAGCAGCTCCGGGCCGTGCTCCTGCAGGTAACGCTCGTTGGCGAGGCCGGTGAGCGGGTCGATGGTCGAGCCCTGCTCCAGGGCCAGGGTGGCCTGCTCGAGCTTGCGCGCCAC
>RFHG01000376.1 GCA_003696465.1 Gammaproteobacteria bacterium
ATTGCCCCGGCCCGCCTGTTCGAGGAAGTGCTGAAGATGTTCCACGCCGGCTATGCGGTGGAGACCTTCGAACAGTTGCGCCACTTCGGCCTGTTCCGCTATCTGTTCCCGATGACCGATGCCCTGCTCGACGAGGAAGAGGAGGGTTTCCCGCACATGTTCGCCATCCGTGCGCTGGAAAATACCGACCGGCGGATCAATGCCGGCAAGCCGGTAACACCGGCCTTCCTGTTTGCGGTGCTGCTGTGGGAACCGCTGCGGGCCCGGGCGCGCGCGCTGGAGGCCGAAGGGGTGCCGGAGGTCCAGGCCCTGCAGATGGCAGCCGGAGAGATCGTCGCCCGACAGAGCCGTCATATCAGCATTCCCAAGCGCTTCAGCCTGCCCATGCGCGAGATCTGGCAGCTGCAGGCACGGTTGCGCTTTACCCGCGGCAAGCGTCCGTTCCGTACCCTGGAGCATCCGCGCTTTCGGGCCGCCTACGATTTCCTCTGCCTGCGCGCCCAGGCAGGGGAGGAGGAACTGGCGCCCCTGTGCGAATGGTGGACCCGGTTTCAGGACGTGGACGAGGCCGAACGCCAGCGCATGGCCAGCGGCAGCGGAGGCGGACGCAAGAAGTCGCGCAAGCGGCGTCCGCGCCGGCGGCGCCGGGGTGGACGCACACCTGCGGAGTCCTGATTCATGGCCATTGCCTATATCGGTCTTGGCAGCAATCTGGAAGACCCCCTGCGGCAGCTCGAGTCGGCCTGTGCGGCCCTCGACACGTTGCCGCGCAGCCGGCTGCTGCGCCGTTCCTCGCCCTGGCGCAGCCCGCCGATGGGGCCGCAGGATCAGCCCGATTTTCTCAATGCCGTGGCCTGTCTGAAGACCGAACTGCCGCCGCTTGCCCTTCTCGATGGCCTGCAGAGTATCGAGCAGCGCCAGGGCCGGGTCCGTGAGCGCCACTGGGGGCCGCGCACGATCGATCTCGACCTGCTGCTGATGGGCAGTCTGCGCCTGGTCAGCGAGCGGCTGCATCTGCCCCATCCGGGCATTGCCGAACGCGCCTTCGTGCTGCTCCCGCTGGCCGAGGTGGCCGAGTCCGATCTGCATATTCCCGGCCACGGCCTGCTGCAGGAGCTGCTGGATGGCATGGACGGTACCGGCCTGCAGCGGTTGGCCTGGACGGCATGAGCGAACAGCTTCCGCGCTTCCTGGTCGTTGAAGGGCCGATCGGTGTCGGCAAGACCTCGCTCGCGCGCCGGCTGGCGGAGGACCTGGGCGGCGAGCTGTTGCTCGAGCAGCCGGAAGAGAACCCCTTTCTCGAGCGTTTCTACGCCGATCCGCGCGGGGCGGCCCTGCCGGTGCAGTTGCACTTCCTGTTGCAAAGGGTCCGACAGATGCGGGCCCTGCAGCAGGCCGACCTGTTTCATGCCGTGCGGGTAGCCGACTTCCTGTTCGACAAGGACCGGCTGTTTGCCGGCGTGACGCTGGACGAGGAGGAGCTGGCCCTGTACGAGCAGGTCCACGCGGGGCTGGACCCGAGTCCG
>RFHG01000377.1 GCA_003696465.1 Gammaproteobacteria bacterium
AATTCTGTATTCTGCCTTTGGAGAAACCATGAGCCTGCGTGTTTACAACACCCTGAGTGGCAAAAAGGAAGACTTCGTTCCCCTTGAGCCGGGCAAGGTGAGGATGTATGTCTGCGGCGTTACCGTGTACGACTACTGTCACATCGGCCACGCGCGCGCCAACATTGTCTTCGACATCATCTTCCGTTATCTCAAATACCGCGGCTTCGACGTCACCTACGTGCGCAACTACACCGACGTCGACGACAAGATCATCAACCGCGCCAACGAGCGTGGCATCAGCTCCAAAGAACTGGCCGAGGAGTTCATCCGTGCCTTCGACGAGGACATGGAGGCCCTCGGACTGGAGAAGCCGACCTTCGAGCCGCGTGCCACCGAATACATCGGCCAGATCGTCGAACTGACCCAGCGACTGATCGACAGGGGGCTGGCCTATGAGGCCGGCGGTGATGTCTACTACCGGGTCAAGAAGTTTCCCGGCTACCTCAAGCTTTCCAAGCGCAACATGGAGGAGATGCAGGCCGGCGCCCGCATTGCGCCTGGCGAGCAGAAGGAAGACCCGATGGACTTCGCCCTGTGGAAGGCGGCCAAGCCGGGCGAGCCGAGCTGGGACTCTCCCTGGGGACCGGGCCGGCCGGGCTGGCACATCGAGTGCTCCGCCATGAGTTCGTCGCTGCTGGGCGACACCTTCGACATCCACGGCGGCGGCCGTGACCTGATCTTTCCGCATCATGAGAACGAGATCGCCCAGTCGGAGGGGGCCAGCGGCAAGCCCTTTGCCCGCTACTGGATTCACAACGGTTTCGTCAACGTCAACCAGGAAAAGATGTCCAAGTCGCTGGGCAATTTTTTCACCATCCGCGACATCCTCAAGGAGTACGATCCCGAGATTCTGCGCTTCTTCATCCTGACGGCGCACTATCGTTCGCCCATCGATTTTTCCGACCAGAACCTCCGGGAGGCGAAAGCCGGCCTGACCCGCTTCTACGAGGCGCTGGCCGCCGCCGACCGCACCCTGGCGGACAATCCCGTTCCCGAACGGGCCGTCTGTCCGGAGATTTCCGACGCCGAGCGCGAGGTCTGGGACCGGATCGAGCATCTGGAAGAGTTCTTCACCGAGGCGATGGATGATGATTTCAATACCGCCGCCGCCATCGGCCACCTGTTCGAAGCGGTGCGCGGTATCAACCGGCTGATTGGTGAGGCGCGCTTCGACGACTGTCCGCTCTCCCTGCGGGTCATCGCCGATGGCGCGCGCAAGCTGCGGGAACTCGGCGGCGTGCTCGGCCTGTTCGGCAGCGACCCGGTCGCCTGGCTGGAAAAGCAGAAGGCGGGCGGCCTGGAGCAGACCGGCTACACGCCCGAGCGCATCGAGGCGCTGATCCGTGAGCGGGCCGAGGCGCGCAAGGCCCGAGATTTCGCCCGCGCCGACGCCATCCGCGACGAACTGGCCGCCGCCGGCATCGAGCTGCTCGACAGCAAGGACGGCACGACCTGGAAAGTGAAGTAACCATGACCGCCCCCGCAGGAAGCC
>RFHG01000378.1 GCA_003696465.1 Gammaproteobacteria bacterium
CTCGCGCGCAGCTGATTCGGGCCATGGTGGAACACCCGCGCCTGATCGAGCGGCCGATCGTGCTGGCCAACGGCAAGGCCGCCCTGGGGCGTCCGCCCGAGCGGGTGCTGGACATTCTCTGATGGGACACCTGCTCATTCTCTATTACAGCCGCCATGGCAGCACCCGGCGGATGGCGGAATATATTGCCCGCGGCGCTGGCGAGACCGGCATCGAGACGTTGCTGCGCACCGTGCCCGAGGTATCGCCGGAATGCGATGCAGTGGCGCCCGAGGTGCCGGAATCGGGCCACCCCTACTGCACGCTTGAGGAGCTGCGCGACTGCAGCGGCCTGGTCCTGGGCAGCCCGACACGCTTCGGCAACATGGCCGCCCCGCTCAAGCACTTTCTGGACCAGACCTCCGGACTGTGGATGGAGGGCGCCCTGAGCGGCAAGCCGGCCGGGGTGTTCACCAGTTCGGCCAGCCTGCACGGAGGGCAGGAATCGACCCTCCTTTCCATGATGCTGCCACTGCTGCACCACGGCATGCTGATCTGCGGCCTGCCCTACTCGGAAACCGCACTGATCCGTACACGCAGCGGCGGTACGCCCTATGGCGCCAGCCATCTGGCCGGGGCCGAGGGCGAGGAACCCTTTACCGATGAGGAGATCGCACTGTGCAAGGCCCTGGGGCGGAGGGTAGCCACGCTGGCCCGGACACTGGGGACTGACTGATGGATCGCCGCACCCTGGCCTGGGGCCTGGCGCTGTTCGGACTGTTTGGCCTGATGGCTGCGCTGACCCTCTGGCATGCCTGGATCGCCCCGCCGCGGGAGCTGCCCCGCGCCCTGCTGCTGATCGTGACCGTGGGGCCCCTGTTTCTGCCCATGCGCGGCCTGTTGCATGGCCGACCGCGCACCGCGGCCTGGGCCACCTTTCTGGCATTGTTCTATTTCATCGCCGGCATCGACCACATCGCCACCCCCGGGGCGCGCGCCTTCGGCTGGGTGGAGACCCTGCTGGCACTGTGCCTGTTCCTGGGCAGCATGTTCTATGCCCGGCTGGAAGGGCGACGGCGGCGCCGGATCATCGAGCAGGCCCGGTCGAACCAGGCCGACGACTGAATCATCCCTGGCCCGACAACACCTCACGCACCAGCGGCACGGTGATACGGCGCTGGGTGGC
>RFHG01000379.1 GCA_003696465.1 Gammaproteobacteria bacterium
CGCATCGACCGCGTTACCTCCGAGGCGATCGAGCATCTTGAGCCCGAACGCATCGGTTTCGAACAGGCCTGCGGCCGCATCCCGGTTCAGGGGTTGCTGCTGGAGGCGAGGCGTCATGGCCTGCATGGCCGGACGGTTGATCTGCGCAATTCAGGTGACACGGCCGGTCCGCGTGACCAGGTCGTGGGGTATGGTGCCTATGTCTTCTCGTGAGTACAGCGATCAGGAGCGAGCCATCCTGCTCGACATCGCCCGGCGCTCGATTGCCTACGGGCTGGATACCGGACGTCCGCTGCCGGTAAATGTGGCCGAGTTCCCACCGCATCTGCAGGAACACCGCGCCAGTTTCGTGACCCTCAACGAGCGGGGGCAGTTGCGCGGGTGTATCGGTGCACTGGAGGCCTACCAGCCGCTGGTGAAGGATGTGGCGGATCACGCCTTTGCCGCGGCCTTTCAGGATCCGCGCTTCCCGCCGGTTCAGCCCCACGAGCTGCCGGAACTGGAGATCCATGTCTCCGTGCTGAGCCCGCCGGAGCCGATGACCTTCCGCGACGAGGCCGATCTGCTGGCACAGCTGCGCCCGGGCGTGGACGGGCTGATCCTGCGTGCGGGGCATCATCAGGGCACGTTCCTGCCCAGCGTGTGGGAACAACTGCCTCGGCGCGAGGACTTCCTTGCCCATCTCAAGCTCAAGGCCGGCCTGCCGCCGGACTACTGGAGCGACGATGTGCAGGTGTGGCGCTATACCACCGAGGAATTCTCGGACCGTTGAGCCGGGTTTCTGTGTGCCGTCATAACGGTTTGGTGCCAGACCCATGACGGGGTCGGCCTCCTCCATCGAATAAAGGTAAATGTTCCGTGCCCGTTGTGCGGGCACGTGCCTGCCTACGCAGGCCCTCACCCCGGGCCCGATTTCCGGGGGGTGTAGCGTACGGGTTCAAGCCCTACGCTCCACAGGCCGCCATCCCTTCGAGCTGGTCTCGGAAATCGCCTCCAGAGTCGGCGCGTTCCAAGAGGGGTACCTGGGTTCCAGACTTGGGATGTGTGGGGACAAGGAAAACCAGTGGAGCCTGACAGATGGCACCCCAATCCCCTTGGCCCGTGCCGGCCGCGGGCGCAGGAGCGCGGTTGGCCGGGGCTGCGCAAGCAGACCCGGGGGCCGGCAAGGGATGCCGGCCAGTTCATCGTCGGGCATGGATGCCCGTCGATGAACCCCCGCAGCGATGCGTTCGCGGACGGGTACC
>RFHG01000380.1 GCA_003696465.1 Gammaproteobacteria bacterium
CTCCGGACAGGGTGGGTTGCGCCTGCGGACGATTCATGCGGAAGACGCGCTTCAGGACCTCGGGCGCCACGCCTTCGGCCTGATCCCGACGCACATCATTGTAGGCATGAAGTCTCACGCCCTTGCGTGCAAGCCCGTCCCACTCCAGCTTGCCGGCACGCAGTGACTGCAGCAGCCGCTCGCCCTCCTGGCGGGCCAGTTCACGCATCTTCTGCTGACGCAGGCGCGCGCGGATGGCCTCCCGTACCTCCTCGAGCGGGCGCTCGGCCGGCGGGCGGTGTTCGGCCACCCGCAGCACCACGACCTCGCCGGGCGAGAGTTCGATGAGCTCACTGTTGTTACGCTCCTTGAGCACCTCGGGCAGGAAGGCGGCCTCGCGCACGGAAGGGCTGGCCGCAATACCCTGGCCCTGCTCGCGCGAGAACCACTCGCTGCGCTCGACCTGAGCCCCGATGGCCTCGGCGGCATCATCCAGGGTATCCGGCACCTCGTAGGCCAGCGTGCCCAGCTTCTCGCTCAGGTCGAGGAAGCGGTTTTCGGCACTGCGTTCGGCCAGCTCCCGTGCCAGGCGACTGCGCACCTCGTCCAGGCGCTGAATGCGCGATGGCACGATGTCCTCGACCATGATCAGCTCATAGCCGCGGGCCGTGCGCAGGGGTTCACTGACCTTGCCCTTGTCCAGGGCAAAGGCCGTGCGATCGACCACTTCCTCGAGCTCGCCGGGCTCCACTTCGCCCAGATCGCCACCGCGCGGGGCGGTCACCCGGTCTTGCGAAACGGTCCGTGCCAGCCGCTCGAAATCCGCCAGGGAATGAATCTGCTTGCGCAGACCCTCGATGCGCTTGCGTACTTCTGCCTCCGGATGGTCCTTGTCGACCCTGAGCAGGATATTGCGCAGATGCCGGCGTTCCGGAGTACGCAGGCTGTCCTGCTGCTCCTCATAGGCCGCCCTGATCTCCTCATCGCCGACCTGTATTTGACGGGCGAGCGCTGCCTGGCTCAGGCGCACGTAATCGATCCGGACCTGCTCCGGGGTGAGATATTCCTGACGATGTGCCTGGTACCAGTCCGCAATCTCCTTCTCGGTCGGTTCGGCCTGTTTTGCATATTGACCGGGGTCGATGCGCCCCTCGTCGAAATTGCGGGTCTGTTCGGCCAGACGCAGGTAGTCTCGCTTGTACGAGGCCGGCAGGAAGGCCGTACCAGCAATGCCCGTGCGGAACTGCTGGCGCAGGCTCTGGATACGCACCTGAAGCTCGAAACCGGCCTTGGAAAGGCGCTGGGTCGAAAGCAGACGGTCGTAAAGTGCCTTGTCGAAGCGACCATTGTTCTGGAATACCGGCAGGCCGTGGATGATGCGGGCCAGCTGGCGGTCACCGATGCGATAGCCGGCCTGCTCAAGCTCCTGGGCCAGCAGGTGCTCGCGGATCACATCGGCAAGGGCCTGTTGCTGCAGCAGACCTTCGTCCAGATAGCCTTCGGGGATGCGCCCGCCAAAGGCCTGGCGCAACTGGTTGCGCTTCTCTCGCAGGGCCTGCTCATAGGCGCGCACCGGGATCTCCTTGCCGTTGACCTCGGCAGCGAGCTTCTTGCCGCCCCCCTCGAAATAGGACTGGATGCCCCACAGGGCAAAGGGAATACTGATCAAAATGAGGATGATGTATGCAAACAGGCCCTTGGCCTTGTCGTGAATCGTCTGCAGCATGAGCGTGCCCCGTGAATTGGAACGCAGAGGATAGCGAAACCGGGCAAGGAAGGAAATGGCGGAGTGGACGGGACTCGAACCCGCGACCCCCGGCGTGACAGGCCGGTATTCTAACCAGCTGAACTACCACTCCGCACCGGGTGGCCGCACCTTGATCGTGCAGCCTGTTGTTCCGTGTCACTTGCCCGGGGCTGCCCTGCCCCGGCTTCCTTACAACAAGGAGGGGTGCCCATGCGGACACCCCTTCTTGATATGGCGGAGTGGACGGGACTCGAACCCGCGACCCCCGGCGTGACAGGCCGGTATTCTAACCAGCTGAACTACCACTCCTGAACCTGGTGGGTGCTGAGAGACTTGAACTCCCGACATTCGCCTTGTAAGGGCGACGCTCTACCAACTGAGCTAAGCACCCGGCCCTGAAAAGGCGGCCTAGTTTACGGCATCCTTCAGTGCTTTTCCAGCCTTGAATGCCGGAACTTTCGAAGCGGCAATCTGGATGGTTTCACCGGTGCGCGGATTGCGCCCCTGACGGGCTTCGCGCTCGCGAACGAGGAAGGTACCAAAGCCGACCAGGGTCACCTGATCGCCATCCTTCAGGGCATCGGTGATCACCTGCACAACGGCATCGACGGCACGGGTGGCGTCGGCCTTGGTCATGTCGGCTGCGTTGGCTACTGCATCAATCAGTTCTGACTTGTTCATCAAACATCCTCACCTGTGAGCGGTATGTGCATGGTCGTGGCCGGCTCACCCCCCTGCCACCGGACCATTGGCACCGCGTTGAAAAATGGGGTTGGAACTGCCTGGGAAGCCGGGCTCTGCTTTCAAGCGTGGGTTTTTATACCAAGCCCAAAAGAACACTGTCAATGAAATCCGGCGTGCCTGGTCAACACTTTTTCATTCCGGGGTAAGGCAGGGCATGCACTTGTTCCGCTAATGCACTGAATGCATTGGAGACAGGCTGTTTGTTTCATTCTGCACCCTGTCGTGTCCATCGTACCCTGCCGATTCAGCACAAGAAGAGGGCCGCTCTGCGGCGGCCCCTCCGGCAACGGCAATCTGCCGTCAATCAATGATGATGCACGCGACTGCGCTTGCGCCCCGCCGCCTTGCCGGCCGGCTTCTCGATGGCCTCGGGCCCGTCAGCATCGTCGCGCGGCTCGGGCATCCGGGTCAGGGCAATCTCGAGCACCTCGTCGATCCAGCGAACCGGACGGATATCGAGTTTGTCCTTGATCTTCTTGGGAATCTCCACCAGATCCTTCTCGTTTTCGTGCGGGATAATCACGGTGGAGATACCACCCCGGTGCGCGGCCAGCAGCTTCTCCTTCAGGCCACCGATCGGCAGGACCTCGCCACGCAGGGTGATCTCGCCGGTCATGGCCACGTCTGCCCGTACCGGGATCTCGGTCAGGGCCGACACCAGTGCCGTGCACATGCCGATGCCTGCACTCGGGCCATCCTTCGGCGTAGCCCCTTCCGGGACGTGGATGTGGATATCACGCTTCTCGTGGAAGTCATCCGGAATACCCAGCACGGCGGCCCGGCTGCGCACCACCGTCATCGCCGCCTGGATGGATTCACGCATCACGTCACCCAGCGAGCCGGTAAAGATGGTCTTGCCCTTGCCGGGCACCACGGCAGCCTCGATGGTGAGCAGTTCGCCACCGACCTCGGTCCAGGCCAGACCGGTGACCTGCCCGACCTGGTCGACCTCCTCGGCCTTGCCGTAGCGGAAGCGCTTCACGCCCAGGAACTTCTCCAGGTTGCGCGGGGTGACATGGACCTGCTTGCGCTTCTTGGCCAGCAGCTCGTCCTTGACCACGCGCCGGCAGATCTTGGAGATCTCGCGTTCCAGGTTGCGCACACCCGCCTCGCGGGTGTAGTGACGGATGATGTCGCGGATCGCGCCGTCACTGATGCGCA
>RFHG01000381.1 GCA_003696465.1 Gammaproteobacteria bacterium
GAACAGGCCGTTGCGGGTGCTCGACATCGGCGGCGGAGACGGGCGCATGAGTGCCTGGCTGGCCGGGCAGGGGCACGAAGTGATCTATAGCGAGCCGGCAGAGGCCATGCGCACGGCCGCCCTGCGGCGTTTCCGGGTCGAGGGGGTACTCGAACGCATCGAAGTGCTGGACCTGCCCCTGCAGGCACTGGCGCCTGACACGCTCGGTTGCTTCGATCTGGTCCTGCTGCATGCAGTACTCGAATGGCTGGCCGAACCCGCGGCCGGGCTGGCCCATGCCGAATCGCTGGTGGGTGAGGGCGGCTGGCTGTCGGTCCTGTTCTACAACCGCCATTCCATCGTCATTCGCAACCTGCTGCTGGGCAATTTTCGCAAGGTGGCCTCGGGCGAGCTGAGCGGACATCCGGGCGGACTCACACCCAAGTCGCCGCTCGATCCCGAGGAGGTGCGGCAGTGGCTGCGGCTGCCGGTGCGTCACCAGCGCGGCATTCGCTGCTTTACCGACTATCTCGATGCCGACCTGCGCAAGCGGCGCAGCTACGAGGACATCCTCGAGCTGGAGCAGCGGCTGGGTACGCGCATGCCCTATCGTGACATGGCGCGCTACCTGCACCTGCTGGCCGGAGGGCCGTGCTGATGCGCACCGGTACCGCACGCCTGCCTCTGCATGGCGGCCGTGCGCCACGCTGGCTGTTCGAGCGCATGGTCCGGCTGGCGCGCGAGATCGTGCTGCACATGGCGGCCGAACACGAGCCGGCGGAACTGCTGCGGCGTCTTTCCGATCCCTGGTGGTTTCAGGCCCTGGGCTGCGTGCTGGGATTCGACTGGCATTCGAGTGGAGTGACCACCACCACCTGTGGCGCGCTGAAGGAGGGTATCAAGGGGCTGGAAGGAGAGCTGGGCCTGTTCGTCTGCGGCGGCAAGGGCGCGGCCTCGCGCCGTACCCCGGGCGAGATCGAACAGTGGTGTGAGCAGACCGGCCTCGATGCCGATGCACTGGTCCGTTCCAGCCGGCTCTCGGCCAAGGTGGACAACACCGCCGTGCAGGACAGCTACCAGCTCTATCATCACAGTTTCCTGTTCCTGGCCGACGGGCGCTGGGCCGTGATCCAGCAGGGCATGCGCGACGTGGATGGCACCGCGAGGCGTTATCACTGGCTGGGCGAGGGGGTGGAGAGTTTCGTCGAAGAGCCCCACGCCGCGGTGTGCTGCGACCGGCGTGCTCCGGCCCTGAACCTGGTGGCCTCGGACAGTGCCGCGGCGCGCGACTGTATCACCGGGCTGGCCGTTGATGCACAGCGGGAAACCCTGAAACTGGTGGAACGCCTGCCGGAACTGCGCCTGCCGAACCGTCATCCGGTGCGCCCCGAGGACATCAATCCCCGCTATCTGAAGAAGGTGCTGCTCAAGACCTGGGAGCAGCCGCCGGAAGACTTCGCCGCCCTGCTGGGTGTGCCCGGACTGGGACCGAAATCGCTGCGCGCCCTGGCCCTGGTGGCGGAGCTCATCTACGGCACGCCCGCCTCGACTCGCGACCCGGCGCGCTTTTCCTTTGCCCACGGCGGCAAGGATGGCACGCCCTATCCGGTGGATCGGCAGACCTACGAGCAGACCATCGTCGTGCTGCACGATGCCGTGCGCCGTGCCGGCGTGCCCGACCGGGAGCGGGTGGCGGCACTGAGGCGGCTGGGACGCTTCCTGCCGGCATGAGTACGGGGCTGGAGCGGCGTATCCGTGCAAGGGTGCCGGCGGAGTGCGGCTGCTATCTGCTGCTGATGCGCGTGAGCCGGACGCAGAGGTTGCGGGTGGGTGCCCTGGGCATGATGCGCGTGGATCCCGGCTGGCTGGTGTATGTGGGCTCGGCCTGTGGCCCGGGCGGACTGCGGGCGCGGCTTGCGCGTCATGCGCGGCGGCGCAAGCCGCGCCGCTGGCACATCGACTGGCTGCGCGAGCGGGTGGCACTGCAGGCCGTCTGCTGGCAGGTCGGCTGGCGCGACGAGGCCGCATGGGCCCGGCGGCTGGGGGCCATGCCCGGGGCCAGCGCGCCGCTTCCGGGTTTCGGTGCCTCCGATGACCCCGGCAACACCCACCTGTGGCATTTCCGCGAGCGTCCCGTGCTCGAGTGGGCCGGCCATTGTGTAGAATGAGCGGCCGTCTCCCCTGGTCCGGAAGCCGTTCATGAGCCAGTCCCCAGACACGCCCTCGGACAAGGATCGCCTCTATGCCCGCGCCCTGGAGCGGGTGGTCGATTTCCGTTTCGACGAGCAGGTGGCGGCGGTCTTTCCCGACATGATCCACCGTTCGGTACCCGGCTATGCCACGGTGGTGCATCTGCTCGGTGTACTTGCTGCCCGCCATGCCCGGCCCGGAACCTGCATCTATGATCTCGGCTGTTCGCTGGGGGCGGCCACGCTGTCCATGGCCCGCATGGTCGAGGTGCCGGATGTGCGCTTCATTGCCGTCGACAATTCTCCGGCCATGATCGAGCGGGCAGGCGAGCTGTTGTCCGAGGTGGCCGGGCGGGTGGAACTGGTCGAGGCCGATATCGCCAGCCTGCCCCTGCAGCCGGCCTCCGTGGTGGTGCTCAACTATACCCTCCAGTTCATTCCACCCGATGCGCGTCTGGCGCTGCTCAAGCGCATTTACGAGGCGCTGGTGCCGGGTGGCGTGCTGCTGCTGTCGGAAAAGCTGGCCTTCGAGGATGCCACAGAGGCCGAACTGATGGATGCGGCCCATCTTGGCTTCAAGCAGGCCCAGGGCTATTCCGAACTGGAGATCAGCCAGAAGCGCAAGGCGCTGGAACAGGTACTGATTCCGGAGACCCTGGATACGCACCACGAGCGCCTGCGGCAGGCGGGTTTCGATACGGTGGTGCCATGGTTTCGCTGCCTCAACTTCGCCTCCCTGCTGGCACGCAAGGCATGAAGGACGCACCCGGTCAGTTGCAGCTCTCCGAGGGGCTCCTGGCGGAGCTTGCCGGCGCGGGCATGGAGGCCTGGGCGCGGCGGCTTCCGGCCGATATCGAGGCCCGGATGGACCCGGCTCGTTACGGCAACCTGCCGCGCTGGCGGGCTGCAGTGGCCGGGCTTCCGGAGTTGCGGCCCTCGACCATCGGGCTGGACTGTGATGCAGTGCGAATCGGCAGCGCCGGGGATGCCGATGATGAGGCGCGGGCCCGGCTGCGCGAAGGCCTGATGGCCCTGCATCCCTGGCGCAAGGGACCGTTTTCCCTGTTCGGCCTGATGCTGGATGCGGAGTGGCGCTCCAGTCTCAAGTGGAACCGCATCGCTCCGGCTCTGCAGGTGGCTGGCGAGCGGGTGCTGGATGTCGGCTGCGGCAACGGATACTACGCCCTGCGGTTGCTGGGGCAGGGGGCCGCGCGGGTGGTCGGCATCGACCCGACGCCGCTGTTCGTGATGCAGTTCCAGGCCCTGCGTCGCTGGCTTCCGGCAGAGCTGCCGGTGGATGTGCTGCCGCTGGCACTGGAGGATCTGCCGGAAGACCTGGGCGGTTTCGATACGGTGCTGTCCATGGGCGTGCTCTATCACCGCCGTTCGCCACTCGATCACCTGCTGGCCCTGCGCGGCTGCCTGCGCCGGGGCGGGCGCCTGCTGCTGGAGACCCTGGTGGTGGAGGGCGATGCCGATACCTGCCTGTTCCCTCCGGGCCGCTATGCCAAGATGCGCAATACCTGGTTTCTTCCCTCGGTGCCCATGCTCGAGCGTTGGCTCCAGCGCTGCGGTTTTGGCGAGGTGGAACGCGTCGATACCAGCATCACCACCACGGAGGAACAGCGCCGCACGGAGTGGATGCAGTTCGAGTCGCTGGCCGACTTCCTCGATCCGGAGGATCCTGCGCGTACCATCGAGGGCCATCCGGCGCCACGGCGCGCCGTACTGGTGGCGCGTGCCCCGTGAGCGGGCGAGCCGGGGCACCGGACTGCTGCGCCCTGTGCGGACGGCGCGAGCGACTTACGCGCCATCACCTCGTACCAAAGGCCCTGCATCGCAGGCCGCGCGTGCGTCGCCGCTGGACGCGCGATGAGCTCAACCGCATGGTCATCCATGTCTGCCGTCCCTGCCACGATCAGATCCACCAGCTCATCCCGGAACGGGAGCTGGCCGAGCATTACCACAGCCTCGAGGCGTTGCAGGCCCATCCGGAACTGCAGCGCTTCGTCGACTGGCTGCGGCAGCGGCCCGTGGGCTTTCGACCCCGCAGCCGTTCCTGGAAGCAGCGCCTCAACCGACGCTGAGGAAATCGCGGCCCGGTTCGTATCCGTATCCCTCGAGCGCCTGCTCGATCAGCGTACGGGCACCGTGCACGGCCACATAGACCAGTACGAAGGGACGCGGGTTGGCCGAGCTCAGCCATTCGGGCCCATGCACCAGGCGTCCGGCGATGCAGTTGCCGATCTTGCACGGGTCGATGTCGATCCACGCGGTCGGCTCGATGCCGCGGGCCTGCAGGTGCCGTACCCGCTGCCGGGTGCGACGGCCGGCGCCCCAGATCACGAGCGGGCGCCGGTGCGGCAGATGTCGCCGCAGCCAGCGGGCCAGATGGCGGGCCCTTAGGCGGTCGAAGGCCTCTCGGCTGCAGTGGGCGGCGGTGCGCGACACGCGCCCTGCCGAGTCGCGCCAGTCGAGCACGGTTTCGGGCAATCGCGCCATGCGCAGGCCCGCGGCATGGGCGCGCAGCCAGAGGTCGTAGTCCTCGGGAAACGGTCCCGACCGATACGCCCCCACACGCTGGATCAGCGCCCGACGAAAGCAGACGCTCGGATGGGCAAAGGGTGCCTCCACGAACATCCCGTCGCGGATTTGCCGGGGCGTTTGCAGGCCGTCCTGCCAGTCCATGTAGGCACGCATGCCGTCGGTGATCCGATCTTCCGGGAACAGTCGCGCCCGCCCGGCCACCAGCATCAGCGCCGGGTCGTGCAGCAGGGCTTGCACTTGCTGCTCGAGGCGCTCCGGATGCATGCGGTCATCGGCATCCATGCGGGCGATGAACGGTGCGCGCGCGGCAGCCAGGCCGGCGTTGAGTGCGGTCACGAGACCGCGGCCACGCGGCTGTAACAGGCGAAAGCGGCGGTCGCGTCGCCGCCGGATACGCCAGGCCGAGCGGTCGCGGCTGTGGTCGTCCACGGCCAGCAGTTCAAAGTCGTGGAACGTCTGCGCCCGGATGCTGTCCAGACATTCATCCAGCCAGGGACCGGCATCACGGAAGGGCAACAATATGGAAACGGCAGGTGACTTCAACGGCAGCGTATAATCCGAACATGATCTGGAAATACAGAAAGAGCCTGGCCCTCCCCGCACCTCACGAGGCGCTTCCGGGGCGTGAAACGCCCATGCCGGTGACCAACCGGCATGCGGTGCTGGGCACGCCCATTCTGCCACCGTTCCCGGCCGGGCTGGAACAGGCCTGCTTTGGGCTCGGCTGTTTCTGGGGCGCCGAGCGTCGTTTCTGGGAACTCGACGGCGTGTTTACCACCGCGGTGGGTTATGCCGGCGGTTATACGCCCAACCCGACCTATGACGAGGTGTGCAGCGGGCTGACCGGCCATGTCGAGGTGGTGCGCGTGGTATTCGATCCGCGGGTCATCGACTATGCGGAGCTGTTACGCGTGTTCTGGGCCGCGCACGATCCCACCCAGGGCATGCGCCAGGGCAACGACATCGGTACCCAGTACCGTTCCGCCATCTACACCACCAGTGCCCGCCAGCGCCAGCTCGCCGAGTCCTCGCGCACGCTCTATCAGCAGGCCCTTGAGGCAGCCGGCCATACGGCATCGATCACCACCGAAATCTGCCCGTTGCAGGACTTCTGGTATGCCGAGGACTACCATCAGCAGTATCTGGCCAAGAATCCGCATGGCTACTGCGGCCTGGGCGGAACCGGTGTTCCCTGTCCGCCGATCGCGGAAGAGGGCGGGTGCTGAGGCGCCTGCACCGGGCCTGGCAGGCCTGGCAGCTGCAGCGGGGCCGGATCCCCGTGCGCCTGTGGCAGGCGGTGACCCGCGATCTCCATGCCCTGCGTGGGCTGAGCGAGCCGGAAGATGTGCGCCTGCGGGCCCTGGCCAGCCTGTTCCTGCGCGAGAAGACCATCAGCGGGGCCGGGGCGCTCGAGCCCGACGAGCGCATGCGCACCGAGATCGCGGCCCTGGCCAGCCTGCCCATCCTTGAGCTCGATCTGGGCTGGTACGACGGCTGGCACGAGGTGGTCGTATACGACGAGACCTTTGTCGTCGAGCACGAGGAGATGGACACGTATGGCGTGGTGCATCGCGTGCGTCGGCCCCTGGCCGGCGAGTCCTGGGGTGAGGGCCCGGTCATTCTCTCCTGGGGCGATTGGCAGCACGAGCGCGCCCAGCCGGGCAGCGGGCACAATGTCATCATCCACGAATTCGCCCACAAGCTGGACATGCGCAATGGTGCCGCCAATGGCATGCCGCCGTTGCATCCGGACATGGAGCGCAGGGCCTGGACCGAGACATTCACCGCAGCCTGGGAGCGGCTCCAGCATCGTCTCGAACATCACCACAAGCCGTGGATCGACCCCTATGCGGCCACGGCGCCGGCGGAGTTCTTCGCCGTGGCCAGCGAGGTCTTCTTCGAGGCTCCGTGGCGCATGCACGAACACGAGCCGGCCCTGTACGCACAGATGCGGCAGTTCTATCGCCAGGATCCGCTGGCACGACAGGGGCATCGCTGACGGGCTGTACGCTTCCTCCCCATGAAACTCGCCCGCGCTCGGGATGCTGGTGTAATATCCAACCATTGCAAGCAGCAACCGGGAGTCGCCAGCATGCGCCGTATCCTGATCGTCCTCTTCCTGACCCTGCCCCTGATCCTGGCCGGTTGTGATCAGGAACAGGACACCGAGCAGCGGGTCGTCTATCTGGAACTGCCCGGCTCGCATGTGGGCCGGTACGCCTGGGCCGTGGGTGTGGTGGATGGCGAGCAGGACGGGCGCTACAAGCTGCGCATCGACGAGATCCATGCCACCCCGTCCAGCGACAATCCGCTGTTGCGCAGCCTGCAGCGCGGGCGCTATATCCAGATCGAACCCGACAGGGTGCTCGACGAGCGGGCCGGCAAGGTGGCCGTGGCCCACCAGCAGCGGCTGATGGAGGCATTGCAGGATCTGTCCGCTCATGTGCTGCAGCCGGCTCAGGTTCGCCCAGAGGACATCGATATCCTGCGTCGGGAAGCCCAGGGCGGAGATAACGACGAGATTGCCTGTGCCGTGGCCCTGTACGATGTGCTGCAGAAACAGCCGGTCTATCGTAACGGGGAGCTGCAGATCGACACTGCGGCCGAAGGCATCCGCCAGGTGCTGTCCGTGCTGGAGCGCTTTGGCCGCTACCAGCAGGCGCGAGACAGCCTGCATCGCCCCGCCAGCGGCGATGCCTGTGTCGACATGGCCGTACGCCTGATTCGCGAAAGCGACTTCGACCTGCAGGCTCATGCCGCCCACCTGCTGGACTCGGATACCGAGCGCCTGCGCGAGGCCATGAAGCCGGTGCGGGCCCTCAACCACGCCCTGCTCGAATTCCGGACCGACCATTTCCGCCGGATTCCGGATGGCATGGACCCGGCCCGCTATGAACAGGAGCGGCTGGCCTCCCTTACGGCCGACCTGCGGCGACGCTATGCCTACAACTACATCCGTGACTTCCGCCACGACATCAACAGCTTCAAGGACGAGAAGGCGGTGATCGAGCGTTTCCAGAAGGACAAGGAGAATGCCCGGGTGCTGGCCGAGCTGCTGGGTGGCCCCATTCTCGACGAGCGCAACCTCGATCAGGACTACCTCAACTACTACCGCCTGAACCGCAAGCTGCCGGGCGAGATGAGCCGTGCACTGGACGACGACGATTTCTACCAGCGTGCCCTGGATGGCTTTGTGGTCGTCAACCCGACCGATGTGCAGCGGCTCGAGGGCCTGCGCCTGTATCTGCAGCAGTTCCCGCAGGGGCGCCATGCGGAGGAGGCGCGGCAGAAGATTACCGAGATCGAGCAGCGGTTGCAGGCCCCGGCACAGTCACAGCCGGCCGTACCGGCAGAAGCTGCCCCGCTGCCGGCCCCGGTTCAGCCGCTGCCTCCGGCAGGCGGGCAGGCTGTGCCCGAGGCCCCGCCCGAGATTCCTTCCATGCTGCCCGAGGAGAATCCGCGCGACATCCCGCCCGAGTGATGACGGATTCGGCTTCGCTTGCCGTCACCCTCACCGGGCCGGACGGGCAGCGTCTGGAAACGCTCGCGGACCTGCTCCGGCCTGGCCTGCGGCTGGTGTCCATCGGCCTCAACCCGAGTCTTCCTTCGGTACAGAGGGGCTTCTACTTTGCCAATCCGGTCAATCGCTTCTGGAAGGCCATGAGTGCCTCCCGACTGGCAGGCAGGGAACTGGAGCCCGGTCCGGAGGCGATTCGCTGGCTGTTCGAGCAACGCGACATCGGCTTTACCGATGTGGTCAAGCGCCCCACGGCCGGCAGTGCGGCTCTGCGCGCGGCTGATTTTCGTCTCTGGGCGCCCGTATTGCTCGAAAAGCTCGAGCGGTACCGCCCGGGCATGGCCTGGTTTCATGGCCGCGTGGCCTGGAACCGCTTTGCCAGGGCGGTGGGGATACCGTTTTCCAACCGCAACTGGGGGTTGCAGGCAGAACGGGTCGCCGACATTCCGGTCTTTGTCAGCCCCAACCCGAGCCCTGCCAATGCCGCCTTTTCCCTCGATGACCTGATTGCCTGCTATAACGATCTGGCCGACCGGGTCGGGCTGTCCTGAAGATCCCCCGAAAACACGAAGGGCCCCGAGAAGGGGCCCCTGTCAGTTCCGGCCGAGGCTCGATTCAGTGGAATGCCTCACCGGGTTTGGCGCCCAGCTTCTTGAGGATGGTGGCCAGCGGGCAGAAGCCGGTAAATGCCGACTGCAGCAGGTTGGCCCCGACAAAGGCAGTGAGCCACAGCCAGTTGATGTTGTGATACACGGCCAGTGCCAGGCTGACGAGAATGACGGTGCCGGCAAAGGCCAGGACGAGACGGTCGATGGTCATCTTGTTTTTCCTCCAGAAATAATATTAGCAAATGCTAATGTTCTGGCAGTAACAAGGCAAGATTCCCTGCATTGGTTATTGTTATGAGTTCCCTGTTCAGTCTCCGCGCAGGTCGATCGGCTGGTAGTCACGCGGCTGGCTGCCTACGTACAGCTGGCGCGGACGGCCGATGCGCGATTCCGGATCCTGCATCATCTCGTTCCAGTGCGAGATCCAGCCCACGGTACGGGCCAGGGCGAAGATGACGGTGAACATGTTCATCGGGATGCCCAGCGCGCGCAGGATGATGCCGGAATAGAAGTCCACATTGGGGTAGAGCTTGCGCTCGATGAAGTACGGGTCCTCGAGCGCGATGCGTTCCAGCTCGAGCGCGACCTCGAACAGGGCACGGTGCTCGTTGTTGTCGTCCAGCTCGGCCAGTACCTCGTGGCACATCTTGCGGATGATGCGCGCGCGCGGGTCGTAGTTCTTGTATACCCGGTGGCCAAAGCCCATCAGGCGGAAGCTGTCGTTCTTGTCCTTGGCCCGCTCGATGAAGGGCTTGACGTCGCCCGTGGCCGTGATCTCCTCCAGCATGCGGATCACGGCCTCGTTGGCACCACCATGGGCAGGCCCCCACAGCGAGGCGATGCCGGCGGCAATGGCGGCGAACGGGTTGGCCTCGGAGCTGCCGGTCAGGCGCACGGTAGAGGTGGAGGCATTCTGTTCGTGATCGGCGTGCAGGATGAAGATGAGATCCAGCGCCCGTACATGCAGGGGATCGGGGTGGTAGTCTTCGCTCGGCACGCCGAACATCATGTGCAGGAAATTCTCGGTATACGAGAGGTCGTTGCGCGGGTAGATGAAGGGCTGGCCGATGGAGTACTTGTAGCTCCAGGCCGCAATGGTCGGCATCTTGGCGATCATGCGGTAGGCCGAGATCTCGCGCTGGCGCGGATCGTGGACGTTGGTCGAGTCGTGGTAGAAGGCACTGAGCGCGCCGACGATGCCGACCATGATCGCCATCGGGTGGGCATCGTGCCGGAAGCCGCTGTAGAAGTTGCGCAGGGCCTCGTGCAGCATGGTGTGCTCGCGGATGATACCCATGAACTCGTCGAGCTGACCGCGCGTGGGCAGTTCGCCATACAGCAGCAGGTAGCAGACCTCCGGATAGGTGCTGAACTCGGCCAGCTGCTCGATGGGGTAGCCGCGATACATGAGTATGCCCTTTTCGCCATCGATGAAGGTGATGGCACTGCGGCAGCTCGCGGTGGAGAGAAAGCCCGGGTCGTAGGTGAAGTAACCCAGTTCCCGGTACAGGCTGCGGATGTCGATGCACGACGGCCCCAGGGTAGGGTCGTGAATCGGCAATTCGATCTGCTTGCCGCTCCGGTTGTCGGTCAGGGTGACGGTGTCCTTGCTCATGCCGGGCTCCTCGGCTGGTGGTTCATGCAGGAGGCCCATTGTACCCCAACTGCGGGGTCACGCAGTCATGGGCAGGGAGAAGAGACCCCGGCCGGATGGCCGGGGCAGACCGGATTCAGTGTGTCCTGAGCAGGGAGTAGAGCGTGTCCTTGAGATGCAGCCGCTGGCGCTTGAGGGCCTTGATCTGTTCCGCGTCGACGGCACGCCGGTGGCGCTGGATGTCCTGCACCGTTTCGGTGACCTGGTGGTAGCGTTCGATCAGTCTTCTTATCGAGGGATCCCGGTTTCCGATTGCCTCGATGCGATCGCGCAGTTCCGGGAGTTCGTGGTAGATATCGTGGTTCCAGCGAATCATGCGTCCTCCTTCTGTTTCCCTTGGCGGAACCAGTAGTCTAGACGTTTTTGCGGGTTTTGCAGGGGGGTTGGCGCCTGCAAGTAATTGTTGCAAAAGGAGTCTTTGTATATCAGGAGGTTGTGATGGAGAGTTTTCGGGCTGCTTGAGGACAGGGGGGCAAGTGGCGGATGGGCAAGCCGTTTAACCGCCGCTGCCGTAGCGACGGGCCACATAGTCCTCGATGATGCGCTTGAAGTCCTCGGCAATCGTGTCGCCCTTGAGGGTCGGGCCCTTCTCGCCGTCGATGTATACCGGGGCCACCGGCCGCTCGCCGCTGCCGGGGAGGCTGATGCCAATGTCGGCATGCCGGCTTTCTCCCGGGCCATTGACCACGCAGCCCATGACGGCCACCTTCATGGCGGCGGCCTCCGGATAGCGTGTCTGCCATTGCGGCATGCGTTCGCGCAGGTAGCCCTCCACCTCCTCGGCCAGACGCTGGAAATAGTCGCTGCTGGTCCGGCCGCAGCCGGGGCAGGCGATGACCTGGGGCGTGAACGAGCGCAGGCCGAGGCTTTGCAGGATCTCCTGCGCCACCCGTACCTCCTGAGTGCGCGGGGCACCGGGCTCGGGCGTGAGCGAGATGCGGATGGTGTCGCCGATGCCCTGTTGCAACAGAATGGACAGGGCGGCGGTCGAGGCGACGATGCCCTTGATGCCCATGCCGGCCTCGGTGAGGCCCAGGTGCAGGGGATAGTCACAGCGGGCGGCCAGATCGGAATAGACCGCAATCAGGTCCTGCACGCCGCTCATCTTGCACGAGAGGATGATGCGGTCATGCGCAAGGCCCAGTTCCTCCGCACGCCGTGCGCTCTCCAGCGCCGACTCGATGAGGGCGTCGTGGTTGATCCGTTCCAGTGGCAGGGGCTCGGGCAGGCGGGCGTTTTCATCCAGCTTGCGGGCGAGCAGTTCCTGGTCGAGCGAGCCCCAGTTGACGCCAATGCGCACCGGCTTTTCATACCGGCAGGCGAACTCGATCATCTGCGCGAACTGTTCGTCGCGCTTCGCGCCGCGACCCACATTGCCGGGGTTGATGCGGTACTTGGCCAGGGCCTCGGCACAGGCCGGGTATTTGGCGAGCAGGCGGTGGCCGTTGAAGTGGAAGTCGCCGATCAGGGGCACGTCGAGCCCCATCGCATCGAGCCGTTCGCGGATCTCGGGCACCGCGGCCGCGGCCTCCTCGGTATTGACCGTGATGCGCACCAGCTCCGAGCCGGCCCGGGCCAGGTCGGCCACCTGTGCGGCCGTGCGCAGCGCATCGGCGGTGTCGGTATTGGTCATCGACTGCACCGCAACGGGCGCATCCCCGCCAATGACGACCGGCCCCACCCGGACCGGCACGGTACGATGGCGTGGAGCCGGGCTCACTGCTTCTTCGCCTCGGTGCCGGAGGCCAGTACTGCACGCTCGATCACGTCGGCAATGAGCGGGCCATCCGGGGGTGCCAGCTCATGATCGCCGGGCACCAGCCAGGACCGGGCCCGGGGTCCAAGGGCCAGCACGTTGCGCAGATCCTGGCTGTAGCGCGGCACCGGCTTGAAGTCGCGGACCAGCGAACCGCCACGGCGTACCAGCGAGATCCACTGCACCGACTGCGGATGCGGCTGGCGGTTGAGCCAGAACAGGAACGAGCCCGGCCGCTCGCGCTGCAGGTCGTGATACAGGTCGCGGGAACGGTTGATGGTATCGGCACCCATCATCGGGGCCATGGCCTCGATTGGCGGGGTACGGCTGGCCAGGGCGGCCAGGTCGGCCTTGTCGCTGCCCAGATTGGGGCTGGCCAGAGTGATGACGGCGCGGACCGGAAGCTCCGGATGCGTCACTACCGCATGACGCGCGACTACACCACCTGCGGAATGGCCGAGCAGGATCAGCTTCTGTCCGGGGTGATCGGCACTGATTTTGCCGAGCAGGCCGACCAGCAGGCTGGACTGGACCGGAATCGGGGCCTCCGAGGGCAGGTCGACACGCACGAAGACCTTCTTGCCATTGGCGCGGGGTCCGAAGTGATGCGGGCCGGAAGGCGTCATGGTGTAGAGTCCGCCATCGGCCCAGCCGCGCTGGATCAGGCCCGGCAGCACGCCGTGGCGGACCCAGGTTTGCGCATTGCTGTGCCAGCCATGGATCAGGACCAGGACATCGGCCATGGCACCGACCGGTGCCAGCATGAGGACGAGCAGGGCAGCAAGGAACAGGCGACGGGTCATGGCAGTGCCTCCAGCAAACGAACCGGAGGCGATTGTATCCCCTGTGGCCACTGCTCACCAGCAGGGACAGGACAGGTGCGGGATTTCAGGGGCCTCTCAACAACTCGACGCCATGATCGAACCTGTCGGGTGCAGGAGGCACATTCATGAATTGCCCGGATCCTTCAGTCGGTCGCCGGGCAGCCGACAGCACTGCGCAACAGCGACTCCGGGACCGCTGCGGCGATGATATGGCCCGGATCCTGGCTCGAAGCACCAAGGGGGAAATACCAGCGTCGTTCGGTCTTCTCGCCCGTTGGCTTGACCTGGACATCGAGCAGGATGGCACGATCGCCAAAACAGCGCAGCCCGTGGATATTGCCATGAGCGGGGAAGGCGATGCTGGCCTGGTCTTCCATCAGGCGACGATAGTCCACCGGGCGCAGGTGGGCGGCGCGCTGGCTCAGGGCCAGGACATTGCTGGTGGGGCTGTAGCTGCGTACCTCCACCTCGCCGTCGATCACCAGCAAGGCATCCAGGGCACCGGGGTGGTCGTGGTAGGGCATGGTGGCATTGCCGGCCATGTGCAGGAGCCCGGCAGTGATCTGCTCCGAATCCAGCAGGGTGTGCCAGGACCACCCCTCGGCCGGGGGCGGCGCCTCGCGCAGACGCTTGAGCAGGGTGCGGAATACCGCGGTACGGGCAAGATAGCGGCGCAGGTCGGCGATGGCCTCGCCAATGCGCTGCTGTGCAGCCTCGTCCCCCGTGGAGAGTTCAGGCCATTGCCGCAACAGGTCGAAGGCAAAACGCTCGATCCGTTCCTGGGCCTTGCTCAGTCTCGGTTGCGTCAGCGTGTCTTCCTGAATGCCCATCCCGATGCTCCGTTGTCAGCCCCGATTACCTGACATATAGTTCAAAAACCCATGATCTGCCGTCCCTGGACGACGAATGGCACAAAATATGGGGGTTAACGGCCCATTTTGGGCAGGATCGGCCCTCATGCAGTGCCTGCAGGGCCTTCCAGGGCATCCCGGAGCCTGAACCGATGGTCCATCAGCAGCAATTCGAGGTTTCCACCCGTGGGCGGGGCACCACCGACATCACGGCGCAAGTGGCGGAAATCATCCGTGCGGCCGGCATTCGCCAGGGGCTTTGCCATGTCTTCTGCCACCACACCAGCGCCTCGCTGATCCTGTGCGAGAACGCCGACCCGCGGGTGCGGGTCGATCTGGAAACCTTCATGAGTCGCGTGGTACCTGACGGTGACCCCGCCTATATCCATGACGACGAGGGGCCGGACGACATGCCGGCGCACGTGCGCACGGTGCTGACCCAGAGCGGGCTGTCGATTCCGGTGGACGGCGGGCGAGACCTGCTCGGTACCTGGCAGGGCATCTACTTGTGGGAACACCGCACGCATCCGCATCGCCGGCGCATCACCGTGACCGTGATGGGCGAATGAGCACCCCGTACGAGGAACAGACCGCGGACGGCAGTCCGACCCTCTACCATCCCGATTTTGCCCAGACCTACCACTCCCGCCACGGGGCGGTGACCGAGGCACGGCATGTGTTCCTGGATCAGGGCGGGGTGGCCGAGCGCCTGCGCACCGGCTGCCCGACGCGGGTACTCGAAGTGGGTTTCGGGCTGGGGCTCAACTGTCTGCTGGGTGCGGATCTTGCCGTGAGCACGGGCACGGACTTCGAGTACACGGGACTTGAGTGCCGATTGCTCCCGCGTCGAAAACTGGCAGCAATGGACTATGCCCGATGGTTGCAACACCCGGAACTCGCCAGGTGGCTGCTCGACGGGCTGCCCGAAGACGGCGCTCAGTCGGGGCGGATCGCGTTATCGCGACAATTTGTGTCGCTTTCTCTTATTTTGGGCGACGCGGTTTGTCGCCCCTGGTCAGGGCCGTACGAGGCCATCTGGCTGGATGCCTTCAGTCCCGATGCCAACCCTGAGTTGTGGACGACCGATTTTCTGGCAGCCCTGGCCGATGCGCTGGCTCCGGGCGGCTGTCTCAGCACCTATTCCGCCCGCGGTGCGGTACGGCGTGCGCTGCAGGCCGCCGGGCTCGAGGTGCACAAGCGCCCCGGTCCTCCGGGCAAGCGCGAGATGCTGGTGGCCTTCAAGTCCTCAGTCTGAGTCTCTGTTGCCCGGAGACGGGCGACCGGCCATCAGCGCCCTGAAGCGTGCCCGCAGTTCCTGTACCTGGGGGCGCAGGCGTTGACGCAGGGCCTGCCGAGCCGCCTTTTCCTCCTGCTCGCAGGCTCGGTAGGCCCGGATACTGTCGGCCGCCTGGATGCAGGCATCGGCTTGCTGCAGGATGCGGATGCGTTCCCGGTGGCTGATCGACTCGAGTGCGCGCCGCTCCTCGAACAGTTGCCGGCGCGGATCGGCAGGCTCGGTCGGCTGCGCAGAGGCCTGTGCAGTGCCAAGGAGGGTCAGCAGGAGCAGTGGCATGATGTGGCGCATGGGCGTTGTCCTCCGGTGTGCTCGTTTACCGGAACACAACGCGTGAGCAGCCCCAGGGTTGACCTGGGGCGCTCAGGGCAGTCGGCGGTTTCCGTCGCGGTCGGCCAGCGGCTCGGCGATCATGCCGTTTTCGTCCAGTGCCGGGTAGGGCAGGCCCTTGCGCCGGCAATAGTCGGCAATGTCGGGATAGCTCCATTCGAACAGGATGCGTTCCATCGTTTCCGGGTCCAGGCGCGGCTGCTCATAGAGGCCGGCGGCCTCGCGCTGGCGTTGCGCCTCGTAGAGCAGGATGGCGGTGGCCACCGAGACATTGAGCGACTCGACCATGCCCAGCATGGGGATGATGACATGACCGTCGGCAAGCGCCGCCGCTTCCTCGCCCACCCCCTCGAGTTCCGCGCCCACTACCACGGCGGTGGGACGGGTGAAGTCGATTTGACGAAAGTCGACCGCCGTCTCGCTCAGGTGCGCACAGTAGATGCGCATGCCCTGGCCACGCAGCCGTTCGAAGCAGCCGGCGATGTCCTCGTGGGTCTCCACACCCACCCACTTGCCGCTGCCGCTGGCCGACTTCTGGCGCAGACGGAATTCGGCATGGGGCGAGACGCCATGCACCAGCGGAATGCCCACCGCATCCGCCGTGCGGACGATGGCGGCGAGGTTGTGCGGCTTGTGGACATTGTCCATCACCACCGTCAGATCGGGCTGGCGGCGGGCGAGGACGGCCTTCATTCGGGCCAGGCGTTCGGGGGACATGCACTACTCCGAAAAATGCCCATTCTATCGTTTCCCCCTGCCGCTGTAGAATAGAGGCATGGATTCCGAAGAGCCCAGACCGCTGGCAGGGATTGCCTGCATCACCTTCGATCTCGACGATACGCTGTGGGACTGCGCGCCGGTGATCGAGGCCGCCGAGCGCACGCTGCACGACTGGCTGGACGCACGCTGCCCCGGTTTTGCCCGGGCACTGCCCTTCGAGGCCTTCATTGCCGAGCGAGCCCGCCACTACCGGGCCAACCCGCGCTGGCACCACGACATGACCGCCCTGCGGCGCGACTTCCTGCAGCAGCTTCTGGTCCGGCACGGCTGCGACCCCGGGCTGCTGCAGGCGGCACTGGATGTTTTTCTGCAGGCACGCAATGCCGTGTGCCTGTATCACAATGCTGCGCCCGCCCTCGAACGGCTCGGCAGGCGGTTCCGCCTTGGAGTGGTCACCAACGGTAACGCCGATGTGCGCCGCATCGGCATCGATCACCTGTTCGATTTCGTCGTCACCACGGCCGAGGTGGGTGTCCCCAAGCCGGATCCGCGACTGTATCGGACGGTAGCGGATCGATCCGGCCTGGCGGCGGAGCGTATCCTCCATGTGGGCGATGATCCGGAGCGCGATGTCTGGGGCGCGGCCATGGCTGGCATGAAGACGGCCTGGGTCAATCCGCGGAACCGGGCCTGGCCACGCACCGACTGCCGGCCGGATCTGGTGATCGGCTCGGTCGATGAACTGCCCGTGCTGTTTGCGGTCGAAAGCGCATCATGAAGCACAGCTACTTCCAGGGACCGATCGACAAGCGGGATTATGATGCCCTGCTGGCCGAATTCAGCCTTGATCTTGACCAGCGCAAGGCCGAGCGCGGCAGGCTGCCGCAGGCGCTGAAGCTCGCCGTGGAGGCCTGGGACGGGCAGGATCATCCGCCCTCGAGCATCGATACCGCGATCATCCTCAAGCAGCTCGGCGTGGACGAGGACACCCTGGTGGCCGCCCTGCTGACCGATGCCCGCCTGCGTGACGACTGGCCCGAGGATCGGGTACGCGAGACCTTCGGTGACGCGGTGGCGTCCCTCACGCGACAGGTCAACTGGCTCAATACCTTCAAGGAATGCAGCCAGGCCGACGCCGACGAGGAGACCCCGCCGCACAAGGCCGAGACCCTGCGCCGCATGCTGCTGGCCACGGTCGATGATGTGCGCGCGGTGCTGATCAAGCTGGCCTGGCGCGTTCAGCGCCTGCGCGGGCTACCGGGCGAAGCGGAGCCGGTGCGGCGCTGCATTGCCCGCGAGACCCTCGACCTCTATGCCCCCCTTGCCAACCGCCTGGGCGTGGCCCAGCTCAAGTGGGAGCTGGAGGATCTGTCGTTCCGCCATCTGCATCCGGATACCTATCGCGAACTGGCGCGGTCGATGGACGACAACCGTGCCGGGCGCGAGGCCTGGATCGAGGATTTCGTCGGTCGGGTGCGCTCGGCACTGGCCGAGGCCGGCATCGAGGCCGAGGTCTATGGCCGGCCCAAGCATCTCTACAGCATCTGGAAGAAGATGCAGCGCAAGGGCGTCAGCGCACGCGAGCTGGCCGATCTGCTGGCCGTGCGCGTTATCGTGCAAACCGTCCCCCAGTGCTACATGGCGCTCGGCGTGGTGCATGGCCTGTGGCAGAACCTGCCGCACGAGTTCGACGACTACATCGCCCACCCCAAGGACAACGGCTACCAGTCGCTGCACACCGCGGTGATCGGCCCCGGCGGGCGGGTGGTGGAGATCCAGATCCGCACCGAGGA
>RFHG01000382.1 GCA_003696465.1 Gammaproteobacteria bacterium
CGCCACCCTCGATTCGGCCAGCAACGAGGCAGGCCGCACGCGTGCCGTGCTGCGGCTGGAGAAAAGCGGATGAAGGGATTGCTGAACTGGTACGCCGAACGCCCGGAACGGGAACAGCGCATCCTGCTGCTTGGGGGCGGGCTTTCCCTGCTCCTGATCCTGGTCTTCGGCATCTGGCTGCCGCTGGAAGATGCCATAGAGCGTGAGCAAAACCGTCACCGCGCCCTGCAGCAGGCACTGCTCACCATGCAGCACCAGGCTGCCGAGATCCGCACCCTGCGCGGTGCCGGCCTGAGACCCGCCACCCCCGGTGATGGCCAGCGCTCCCTGATCTCCATCCTCGAAGAGGCCGTCACCGAGGCCGGCCTCAAATCCAGCCTCAAGCGCATGGAACCCGACGGGCAGAAGCGCATTCGCCTGCAGTTCTCATCGGTCTCGTTCGACCAGTTGGTACTGCTGCTGGACCGCCTGACCCGCGGTCAGGACATGCGTATCGCCAGTTTCAACATCACCCCCACATCAAAGCCCGGGCGGGTCGATGCCCGCCTCGTCCTCGCGCGGTGACTGAACAGCATTCGGCCACGGCCGGGCAGCAGAACTTACCCCTTCCTTCTTCGACGTTGTCTTTCCAAAGGTCAAGGGGCAGACATGCGACACAGGGCGCCCTGCAGCAAGGGTTGGGGAAGTTGTCATGCACAGGAATTCAAGCCTCCCAGGGATTGATGATCTCGAGCTCGGAAACCTGGAAGTCAACGACATTGCGGGTGACAAGTGCAAGGCCATGTGTCAAGGCTGTCGCCGCGAGCAGGCTGTCAATGGCCGGGAGGGGACGCCCCGCGCCAGCGAGTAATCGGCCCCAGCGATCGGCCACTTCCTCATCAACAGGCAGTATCCTCCCTGCAAAAAATGCCGGCAGCTCGGTTTCAAGCCAGTCCAGCAGCCTGAGCTTGCGCTGCCCTTTTTCGAGCGCATCGATACCCTTTCGGATCTCTCCGAGGGTCAGCACACTGACATACAAGGTAGTGGCCGGCCTTTCTTCGATCCAGGCCACTACCTTAGGATTCGGCTCCTTGCGGCGCAATTCCGAAAGAATGTTGGTATCGATCAGGTAGCTCAAAGCAAAACCTCGCGCGTGAGGCTTTTGTCCCTGTCGAGATCGACCTCCTCGACACCATAAAGCGGGGAGCGACGCATGAAGGACACCAGCGATTCACCCGTACCCGACAATCGCTCGTAATGTTCGCGTGACAGCACCACCGCCACCGGCTTGCCGTGCAGCGTGATTTCCTGGGGACCTTCGCGTTCTGCATCCCTGATGACTTCGGAGAGCCTTGCCTTGGCCTCCTGCATTTGCCAATGACGCATGACACACCTCAAATCTGACCAGTCTAGTCAGATTCTAGCAAAACAATGTGAAGCAATCCACAAGAGCCCACGAACGGAACCACCTCCAGCCAGACACATTGTTTTCTTACCCAACATTGCCCAGTGGTGTACCCGGACGATCCAGTAACCATCAGCAACATGCTGCATGACCCGCCGGTACAGCGTCTCAACTGGATCAGCACGGCAGAACCCGAGCTCAAGCCCTTCCACGAGTCCAACAGCCGCGCTGGTGCCCAATTCGGGGCGCTGGCCGGTGGCGCTACAAGAAATACTATGGGAGAAATAAGGCGCGAAACGCGCCAGGCTGCCCGTGCACGCGCTGAACAGGCGCAACACCAACCCTGCAGAGAAGAATTTACAGCACAAATGGACTTGACCCGCTGAACCCGGCGCCGGTCGCTTTGCTACTTCTCTTGCATTTCCCGGAACCTGCCCCCATGAATTGGGTCAGAGTGATTGACCCAACCCATTGAACAAGCGAAGGAATTCCACATGAGTGATACCAGGGAGGCGGTTCAAAGGCTGCGTACGCACATCCAGAGCCGCATCATCGGGCAGGAAATGCTCATCGACCGGCTGCTGGTGGCCCTGCTGGCAGACGGCCATCTCCTCGTCGAGGGCGCACCCGGACTGGCCAAGACCCGTGCCATCAAGGCCCTGGCCGATGGCATCGAGGCCGGCTTCCACCGTATTCAGTTCACACCGGACCTGCTGCCCGGCGACCTGACCGGAACCGATATCTATCACCCGGAAACGGCCGAATTCAGCTTCAGGCCCGGTCCGCTTTTTCACAATCTCGTCCTGGCCGACGAGATCAACCGCGCCCCGGCGAAGGTACAGTCGGCCCTGCTCGAGGCCATGGCGGAAAGACAGATCACTGTCGGCCGCAAGACCTATCGGCTGCCGGAACTGTTCCTCGTGATGGCCACGCAAAATCCCATCGAACAGGAAGGCACCTACCCCCTGCCCGAGGCCCAGCTCGACCGCTTCCTTCTGCATGTACGCATCGATTATCCCACCCCCGAACAGGAAAAACGGATCCTCGCGCTGACCCGCAACGAGGCCCTGTCGGCACAAGCCGATGCCCCACCCCCCGTGCCCCAGCAGCATCTGCTCGAGGCACGGCGCGAGGTCCTGCAAACGCATCTGGCAGACGAACTGGAGGAATACATCGTTCAACTGGTGCTGGCCACACGCCAGCCGGAGTTGCACGACCCGCAACTCAAGGGGCGCATCCAGTATGGCGGCAGCCCTCGTGCCAGCATTGCGCTAGACCGCTGCAGCCGGGCCCTGGCCTGGCTGCGCGGCAGGGACTTCGTGACCCCCGACGATATCCAGTCGCTGGCCTTTGATTCATTGCGCCACCGGGTCCTGCTCAGTTACGAGGCCGAGGCCGAGGGACTGACGCCCGACAGCGTGATCGAACGACTGCTGGAGGTCGTGCCGGTACCGTGAGCGAGGTGGCCGCAGCACAGCACGACCTGACCGGGCTGACTCGGGTTGACCTGCACCATCTGGTCAGCCTGCAGCGCCCGGCGCGCAGCCTGTCACTGGCACCCGGCCTGGTGAAGACCACCGAGGAAGGGCCCCACCTCAGCCTGTTCAAGGGCCGCGGGATGGAATATGCCGAGACCCGGCCCTACCAGGAAGGTGATGACATCCGCCAGCTCGACTGGCGCGTGATGGCCCGTACCGGCAAGCCCTACACCAAGCTGTTCCGCGAGGAACGGGAACGGCCGGTCCTGGTCTGGCTCGACCTGCGCCGGGACATGCATTTTGCCACCCGAGGCGCCTTCAAGGCAGTCCGGGCCAGCGAGGCTGCCGCCCTGCTGGCGTGGGCGGCCCATGCCCAGGGCGACCGCGTCGGTGCCGTCATAACCGGCGCCGGCACGCAGCGCATGCTGCGTCCGCGGCGCAGCCGGCCCGGCCTGCTTCACCTGCTGGGCGAAATGGCGCGGCATCCGGCCTGGGATGCACCGCCGGATCGGCCGGTGGAGCCTCTGCAACTTGCGCCCCTGCATCGGCTGGCCCAGCCGGGCAGCCTGATCATTCTGGTCAGCGATTTTCGCCATGCCGACACGCAGCGACTCGAACGCTTGCGTGTTCTGGCCCGCCACAGCGAGCTGCTGTTCGTGTTCGTACACGACCCGTTCGAGGCCCTGTTGCCGGAGGCCGGCATCCTCCCCGTGACCGACGGCCGGCACGAGGCCCTGCTCGACAGCAGCAATCCACGCCTGCGTTCGGAACATGCAGATCATTTCGAGGCCCACCGCGAGCAACTCGCCCGCCTGGCCCTGCAAAGCAGCGCACCACTGATCACCCTGCGCACGGACCAGGATCCGGTGCAGGTTTTGCGTCACCGGTTGCACACCCATGGCTGACCCCGCCACCCTGCCCCTGCGCGATATCCATCTGCCGCCGCCCGTGAGCTGGTGGCCACCGGCACCTGGCTGGTGGATTGTTGCGGCGCTTCTGTGCGCAGCCCTGGTCTGGGGAATCTGGCAATGGCGCCGGCTCCGGCGTAGGCAGCGCTGGCTGCGCGAGGCCCTCGCAGAACTGGAACGCCTTGAGGAGGCCTGGAAGATCGATCACGACGACCATGCCCTGCTGGCCGGAACAACCGCCCTGTTGAGACGTGTCCAGCTTCACCTTGGAAGGCGACACGATGCCACGCTGAACGGTACCGCCTGGATTGAATCCCTTGCCAGGGTTGCCGAGCCTCCCGAAAGGCTGCGTGCGCTGCTGGTCGAGGGGGTCTATCGGCCACAACTGTCACTCGACGCGCAGGAAGCCGAGGAACTGGTGAGCTTTGCACGACAATGGATTCGTGCTGCAGCCGGAGGCAAGGGCTCATGATCCAGTTTGCATGGCCCTGGCTGGCGCTGGCACTCCCGCTTCCCTGGCTCCTGCGGCGACTGCTGCCGCCGGTCTCTGCCGGCAGCGAGCGCCTGCGTGTCCCCTTTCTCGACGAGCTTGCCACCGTGCAGTCCTCCCACGCCGGGAAGGGGCAGCAGAGGTCTGTCCCGCGTCTGCGCCTGCTGCTCGCTGTACTGGCCTGGATCCTGCTTGTGCTGGCCGCCATGCGGCCACAATGGATCGGCGAGCCGGTATCCCTCCCCGGTAGTGGCCGCGACATAATGCTCGCTGTCGACATCTCGGGCAGCATGCAGACCGAAGACTTCGTCTGGAACGGTCGCCCGATCGATCGCCTGACCGCCGCCAAGCTGGTGGCTTCACGCTTCCTGGAACGACGCAAGGGCGACAGGGTCGGCCTGATACTGTTCGGCACCCATGCCTATCTGCAGGCCCCCCTGAGTTTTGACCTGGAAAGCGTACGCCGGATGCTCATGCGCGCGATTGTCGGCGCAGCCGGCCCGGAGACAGCCATCGGCGATGCCATCGGGCTGGCCATTCGCCATCTCAAGGACCGTCCGGAGGGCGACCGGGTGCTCATTCTGATGACCGACGGCCGCAATACTGCCGGCAATGTCGACCCCCTGGAGGCGGCCCGCATGGCAGCACGATTCGGCATACGCATCCATACGATCGGGATCGGTGCAGACGAGGTGGTCATCCAGGACTTTTTCGGCGGTCGCCGTATCAATCCCTCCACCGACCTGGACGAGAAGACCCTGCGCGAGATTGCCAAAATCACGGGTGGCCGGTATTTCCGCGGTCGCGACCTGGAGGAACTGGAAAAGATTTATGACCTGATCGACCAAATGGAACCTGTGCAACAGGATGAGCGCACCTGGCGGCCGTTGCATGCCCTCTTCCCCTGGCCGCTGGCGCTTTCACTGCTGCTCGGCACGCTGGTGCTGCTCGACTGGAGGCGGCGCGCATGAGTCTCGAGACGTTCCATTTCATACGCCCCCTGTGGCTGATTGCCCTGCCCCTGTGGCTGGCCTTCAGCTGGTGGCTCGCACGAGGCAGCAGCCATGGACGCTGGCGAGAACTCATCGACCCGCGTCTGCTGCCGCATGTCCTGGTCGGTGCCGAACGCTCCCGGCGGGGCAGACTGGTCGGCCTGCTGATTGCCCTGTGGGGCGCGCTCGTCATCCTTGCCCTCGCCGGGCCCACCTGGCAGAAACGGCCTGTTCCCGTATACCGACCCGACCTGCCGCTGATGGTCCTGTTCGATGTCTCGCGCTCGATGGATGCCGACGACCTGCGTCCCAGCCGCCTGCGCCGTGCCCGCTACCTGGTGGAAGACGTGTTCGATGAATATCGTGACGGTCCGATTGGCCTGTATGCCTTTTCCGCGCAGCCCTTCCTGGTGGCGCCGCCGACCACTGACAAGCGCACGCTGCACCACCTGGCTGCATCCCTTTCCACCGATCTTGTTCCCGTTCAGGGCAGCCGCATCGACCGGGCCCTGAAGCGGATACTCGAGGATCTGGAAAACAACAACGTACGCCATGCCAATGTCCTGCTCGTGACGGATGAACATGCGGCCGAACCTGCTGCCCTGAAAATTGCCGCCCGATTGAAAAACAGGGGCCACCGGCTTCTGGTTGTGGCAGTGGGTTCCCGTCAGGGGGCACCGATTCCAACACCGCAGGGCCTGGCACGAGACCGCAACGGACAGATCATCACCACACGACCGAACCTCGAGTTTCTGCAGGCACTGGCGCGTGCCGGGGGTGGCCATCTGTTCGAATTGAGTGGCACCCGAGCTGTCCAGGCAAGGCAACTGCTGGCCGACATGCTCCATCCACGAGCAGGGCGTGCCGGCATGGCGCAACAAGCGGAGGAAAAGGCGGACCAGTGGGTCGAGGCCGGCCCATGGCTGCTGCTGCCGGCATTGCTGATCGCCGCACTCGCGTTCCGTCGTGGGCTCATTCTTGCCCTGCCCTGGGTTGTGCTGCCCTGGTTGATGCTGCGGCCTGCACCGGTCATGGCCTTCGAGCTGCACGACCTCTGGCAGCGGCCCGACCAGCAGGCACTGGAAGCCCTCGAACAGGGTGATGCCAGGACCGCCGAGGAGAAATTCCGCAATCCGCGCTGGAAGGCTGCCGCCGCCTACAGGGCCGGCGACTACCAGAGGGCAATCCGCCTGCTTTCCCACCCCGAAACAGCCGATGACTGGTACAACCGGGGCAATGCCCTGGCGCGCAGCGGCCGGCTCGAAGAAGCGCTTACGGCCTACCGGAAGGCGCTGGAAATAAATCCGAAACACGAGGATGCACGCCACAACGCCGAGGTCGTGCGCAAGGCTCTGGAACAATCCCGCAAGAAGAATCAGCAGAACCAGCAACAGAACCAGCAACAGAACCAGCAACAGAACCAGCAACAGAAACAGCAACAGAAACAGCAACAGAAACAGCAGCAGAACCAGCAGCAGCAGCAGAACCAGCAACAGAATCAGCAGCAGAATCAGCAGCAGAACCAGCAGCAGAATCAGCAGCAGAATCAGCAGCAGAATCAGCAGCAGAATCAGCAGCAG
>RFHG01000383.1 GCA_003696465.1 Gammaproteobacteria bacterium
CTGGCAGCGGAAAGGCTGCATCTGGAAATCACCGAACGCGTACTGATGATCGACGAGGAAATCCTGCGGACCCAGATCGGGGAGCTGCGGACATTGGGCGTGCGTTTTTCGATTGATGATTTCGGTACCGGCTATTCCTCGCTTGGCTATTTGCGCCGTTTCCCCTGTCACAGTCTCAAGATCGACCGCAGTTTCATTGCCGCCCTTGAAGAGGCACAGGGCGAGGCGGCAGCCCTGGTCGAGGCCATCATCGGCATGGGCCATGCCCTGGGCCTGGCCATCGTTGCCGAGGGGGTGGAGGACGAGGCACAGGCGGCGATTCTGCGTCGTCAGGGTTGTGACCTGCTGCAGGGCTACCTCTTTGCGCGGCCGATGCCCGGACCGGACTATACTCGCTGGCTGGTCGACCGGTCGCGGACGGAAACCCCGTGACCGGGAAGGTTGATCCCTAACCTGGCCGGCAATGCGTATAATCGTGGCCAGACGCCTTCTGAAGTTCTTTCTCCATGTCTCGAAGCCCGCGCAAGAACCGCAGCAAGACCAGCCGCAAGTGGCTCGACGAGCACTTTCGTGACGAATATGTCCAGCGCGCCCAGCAGGAAGGCTACCGGTCGCGGGCGGTCTACAAGCTGCTCGAGATCCAGAAGCGGGACCGGCTGCTCAAGCCGGGCATGACGGTGGTGGATCTGGGGGCGGCCCCGGGTGGCTGGAGCGAGGTGGCGCGGGACCTGGTGGGCCGTCACGGGCGGGTGATCGCGACCGACATCCTGCCGATGGACCCGATCGAGGGGGTCGATTTCGTGCAGGGGGACTTCCGCGAGGACGCGGTGCTGGAGCAATTGCGAAATCTCATCGGCGGGCAGCCGGTGGATGTTGTACTCTCGGATATGGCCCCCAACCTGAGTGGCATGTCGGCCGTTGACCAGCCCCGGGCCATGTATCTGGTGGAACTGGCCCTGGATCTGGCCCGGGAAATCCTGAAACCCGGCGGCGATCTGCTGGTCAAAGTCTTTCAGGGGGAAGGTTCCGAGGCCTATTTCCGTGATCTGCGCAAGGAATTCGACCGACTCCTGATACGCAAGCCCAGGGCCTCGAGGCCACGCTCGCGCGAGGTCTATGCGCTGGCGAGGGGGCGGAAACTGGGTTAAGGTTTCCCCAAGGAATCCATGATGCCGGGCGGGGCCCGGCCGAAAGAAGAGGCAAGCATTTTGAACGATCTGGTCAAGAACCTGATTCTGTGGGTGGTCATCGCCGTCGTGCTGATGTCGGTGTTCAACAATTTCAACCCGCAGGGGCCGGCGCCGAGTGCCATGCCGTATTCGCGCTTCATCGAGGAGGTGAAGAGCGGGCACGTGCAGAGCGTCTACATCCAGGGCAGCGAGATCGAGGGGGTGACCTACAGCGGCACCAAGTTCAAGACCTTCGCCCCGCCCAACGATCCGAAGCTGATCGACGATCTGCTGGCGCACAAGGTCGAGATCCGTGCCGCCGAGCCGCGCAAGCGCTCGTTGCTGATGGAGATCCTCATCAGCTGGTTCCCCATGCTGCTGCTGATCGGTGTCTGGATCTTCTTCCTCAGGCAGATGCAGGGCGGCGGCAAGGGCGGGGCCATGAGCTTCGGCAAGAGCAAGGCCAAGCTCATGAGCGAGGACCAGATCAAGGTCACCTTCAACGATGTGGCCGGCTGCGAAGAGGCCAAGGAAGAGGTGCAGGAACTGGTCGACTTCCTGCGTGACCCCGGCAAATTCCAGAAACTCGGCGGCAAGATTCCGCGAGGCGTGCTCATGGTGGGTCCGCCCGGTACCGGCAAGACGCTGCTGGCCAAGGCCATTGCCGGCGAGGCCAAGGTGCCGTTCTTCAGCATTTCCGGCTCCGACTTCGTGGAGATGTTCGTGGGCGTGGGCGCATCCCGCGTGCGCGACATGTTCGACACCGCCAAGAAGCATGCGCCCTGCATCATCTTCATCGACGAGATCGATGCCGTCGGTCGTCACCGTGGTGCCGGCCTGGGTGGCGGGCATGACGAGCGCGAGCAGACCCTGAACCAGCTGCTGGTGGAGATGGACGGTTTCGAGGGCAACGAGGGCATCATCGTCATCGCGGCCACCAACCGTCCGGATGTCCTCGATCCGGCCCTGCTGCGTCCGGGCCGCTTCGACCGCCAGGTGGTGGTCGGGCTGCCGGATGTGCGCGGGCGTGAGCAGATCCTGCGCGTGCACATGCGCAAGGTGGCGCTGGGCGACGACGTCAAGCCCGAGATCATTGCCCGCGGCACGCCCGGGTTCTCGGGTGCCGACCTGGCCAACCTGGTCAACGAGGCGGCCCTGTTCGCGGCGCGTGCCAACAAGCGCACGGTGGACATGGAGGACTTCGAAAAGGCCAAGGACAAGATCATGATGGGCGCCGAGCGCCGGTCGATGGTGATGAGCGAGGACGAGAAGAAGCTCACCGCCTACCACGAGGCCGGGCATGCCATTGTCGGCCTGCTGGTGCCGGAGCACGACCCCGTCTACAAGGTGAGCATCATTCCGCGCGGGCGTGCCCTGGGCGTGACCATGTTCCTGCCCGAGGACGACCGTTACAGCTATTCGCGAAGGCGCCTGGAGAGCCAGATCGCCTCGCTGTTTGGCGGCCGCATTGCCGAGGAGCTGATCTTCGGCCCCGAGGCCGTGACCACCGGAGCCTCCAATGACATCGAGCGCGCCACCGACATTGCCCGCAACATGGTGACCAAATGGGGGCTCTCGGAAAAACTCGGCCCGCTGGCCTACAGCGAGGACGAGGGCGAGGTCTTCCTCGGCCGTGCCGTGACCCAGCACAAGGCCATGTCGGAC
>RFHG01000057.1 GCA_003696465.1 Gammaproteobacteria bacterium
CTCTACGGGCTTGAATCGCTATGGAGCTTTCCTGCGGCCGGCAAGCTGGCGCAGGCCGGCTGGCTGGCCGTGGCCGTCGGCGCTGGCGCGGCCGTCTTCCTTGCCTGCGCCTGGCTTCTGGACGGAAGAGGCCTGTTGCGCCGCGCGCGGCGCTGACTCACGCCGCAAACGCGCGGGCTGCCAGCTCCATCAGGCTTTCAGGCCGATACGGCTTCTGAAGAAAGCCGGAAAATCCCTTGCCGGCAAGGCGGGCCGTGATTTCATGCTCGGTATAGCCGGATGAAAGGATCACCCGGACCTCGGGATTGATGCGACGCAGCTCTCGATAGCATGCATAGCCATCCATGCGCGGCATCGTCATATCCAGCAGAACCCCGCAGATCCTGTCCTGAAACTGCCGGTACAGATCGAGGCATTCCTGGCCATCGCAGGCCATCAGCGTATCAAACCCCAGCTCGCCCAGCACAACCGCGGCCGTTTCCCGGATGCTTTCGTCATCATCGGCAATCAGAACCAGCCCATCGACCGGAACCCGTTCCTGCTCCACGCTCCGCTGCCCCGATTCCATCTCCAGATTCTGTTCCGGCACCGGCAGAAGCAGCTTGAAGGATGAGCCCCGACCGGGCTCGCTGTAGACCCTCATGGTTCCGTTGTGCGAGCGGACGATCCCGAGAATCGCGCTCATGCCCAGGCCGTGTCCATGTTCCTTGGTCGTGAAGAACGGATCGAAGACCCGTTTGCGGGTTTGCTCATCCATGCCGCAGCCATTGTCGGAAACCTCGAGAAACACATATTCGCCCGGGCTCAGCCCCTCGCCACAGACCGTTTGCTCAAGATAGCCCTGATCCAGCGTCGCTCGGCCGGTGCTGATGTTGATGACGCCGGCCTGATCGCCGATGGCCTCGGAAGCATTGATGACCAGATTCATGATGACCTGCTGCATCTGCGAGGCATCGGCATTGATCAGCGGCAGCTCCTTTTCCAGGTGAAACTGCATGGCCACATGCTTGCTGATCGACACCTCCAGCAGCTCGGTGATCTTTTCCACCTCGTCGGAAAGATTCAGGGGCTGAATGACAAAATTCCCCTTCCCCGAATACGCCAGCATCTGCCGGCACAGCGAAGCGGCCTTCTCGCTGGATGCGACGATATGGGAGAAATATCGATCCATATCCAGCCCGTGCTCCCTGGCCTTGCGTTCGGCAAGCGCGGCATTGCCCAGGATCGCGGTCAGAAGGTTGTTGAAGTCATGCGCGATCCCGCCTGCAAGGATGCCGAGACTGTCGAGCCTCTGGATATGCTGAAGATGCTCGCGCTGCTGGCGTTCCTCGGTGATATCATGATCCATGCAGACAAAGCATTGACCGTCATTGATCGGCGCGACAAGCCGGCGCACCCACCGTCCGCCGTCGGGGCCATCCAGCTCCACTTCGCCGCTCCATGGCCGACCGTCCTGCAGCTGCTTCAGAATGACAGGCAGCTGTCCGTCATCCACGCCGCTGGCCACCTTGTAGGCATACGCATGCATCATGGATGCATGCGCGACATGATAGAAATGCCCGCAGGCCTCGTTCGCGTAGATGATGCGCCCGTCCGCATCCGCGACGAAGACAGCATCGGGAAGCTGGGCGATGACGGTCTCAAGCAGACGGACCCGATCCATGTCCGCTTCCCTGGCCAGGGCCTGGGCCAGAGCCTCGGCGACCCCTTCGAGAAACGACATCTGGCCGGTCGAAAGTGCGCCGCCGGCCGGCAGATAGATATTCAAAACCCCGAAAACGCGGCCTTCGATCTTCAGCGGCAGCACACAATGCCCGTGATCCAGCATGCCTTCGATCCGGATATCATGCGCTTCGTCCAGATGAGGCTTGATGATGGGACTGCCCTGCGCAGCAGCCCGGCCGCAAAGACATCTGCCAGCGGGCACATGGGCGCATCGCGTCTGAAGTTCGCCCATGCCCTGACTGGCTCGCATCCTCAAGCCTCCATCCTCGAGCGTGAAGATGCTTCCCTTGGGCTCCAGACCGAGCCAGGAATGGGAAAGAACGGATTGCAGAACCCGATGCAACCTGTCATCCAGGGTTGCGGACGAGTTCAGAATACCCAGCACATCCTTCAGCGCCTGATTCAGGCGCAGCTGTTCCTGGCTGGCGCGCCGGGCCTCCCGGGCTTCATCCAGGGCCGCGAATATCAGGATGCTCCCCTGCCCGAGCGCGACAACGATCGCCAGCGCCATGGCCAGCCAGTGCGCATCGGCCGTCGGAGACAGGGCCTGCCGGGAGGGGCTGAAGTAAAAGGATGTTCCAAGCATGGCCGTGAAATGCATGCCGGTCACGGCCAGGCCCATGATGATGCTGGACAGGGACTTGATCCGCATCTCCGAAAAAACGGCCGCACCCCGCAGATGGTTTGCCACCCACAGGGCCGCCGTTGAAGCGGCCATCGCCACGAACACCGAAACGGCCACCCACGCCGGGCTGTAAACCATGCCGGCATCCATGCGCATCGCGGCCATGCCGGTGTAATGCATCGCTGCGATGCCCAGCCCGACGATGCAGCCCATCGCCAGCAGACGCCCGCCTTCCAGGCTGCCTCCATGACGGAGCGGTGCCGCCCCAAGGCCGGTGAAGGCGATGGCGACAAGGAGGGAAAGCAGGGTCAGCGGCCAGTCATAACCGATATCCACCGGCATCTGCATGGCCAGCATCGCGGTGAAATGCATGCTCCAGATCCCGGCGCCCATGCTGATGCCGAACGCGAACATCCACATCAGCGACTGCCAGCGGAAAAGATGGCGCCGATGCAGCCTGGAAATGGTGGTCATCGCCACAAAGGAAGACAGAATCGCGACCACGATCGAAAGAACGACCAGCTCGCC
>RFHG01000384.1 GCA_003696465.1 Gammaproteobacteria bacterium
CCCGTGCCGGCCGCGGGCGCAGGAGCGCGGTTGGCCGGGGCTGCGCAGCAGTCCCGGGGGCCGGCAAGGGATGCCGGCCCGTTCATCGTCGGGCAGGGAAGCCCGTCGATGAACCCCCGCAGCGATGCGTCCGCGGACGGGTACCCGCGTAAGCGGACACGGGCCCGGGGTGCCCTTTCTTTGCCCACTTTCTTTGGGCAAGCAAAGAAAGTGGGGCGCACTCGCGCCAGCGAGTGTGCAACATCTGCGGCCGTAATGGGCCACTACCCACTGAATAGAAAACGAATCAAACCGTCAGCCTGGAGGGCCAGACGCCAAAATCGCCGCATTCATGCCCTCGCCACCGCCCACACCCGCACTTCCTCGACCCCTGCCTGCAGCAGGGCACGGGTCAGCGCCTCGGCCGTGGCCCCGGTGGTCAGAACATCGTCGAACAGCAGAACCCGGGACGGCAATGACCGGCGTACCGCAAAGCTGCCCTTGAGATTGCGCAGTCGCGCCGCCCGCTCAAGCCCGACCTGCGCCGGGGTATCCCGCACTCGGACCACCGCATCGCCGAGCAGGGGCAAACCGGCGTACCGCGCCACCGGCCGCGCCAGTTCCAGGGCCTGGTTGAAACCGCGTCGGACCAGCCGTGCCCGGTGCAGGGGTACCGGCACAATGGCCTCGGCCCAGCCCACATCCGCCTCGGGCAGGTATTCTGCCATCAGGCTGCCGAGCAGGCGGGCATGCTCCAGGGCCTGGTGGTACTTGAGCCGCGGCAGCAGCCAGTCGAGCGGAGGCTCATAACGCCAGGGACTCCATGCCCGGGCAAAAGGTGGCAACCGCCTCTGGCATGCGCCACAGGGTTGCCCACTCGTACCTGCCGGCATCGGAGTGGCACAGCGGGGGCAGGCGGGCAAATTGACCGGAAACAGGGCCCGGCAATCCGCGCACAATCCGTGGCCGGGCATCCCGCACAGGCGACAGCAAAGCAACAGCCGGCCAAGGGCCTTCTGCACGCCCGCGACACATACTTTAGAATAGCGCTCCATATTCATCGCCCAGTCTCCATACCGCCATGACCGAAACCGATACGCCACGCGTCATCAGCGCACGCAGTGCGCGCAATGCCGCCAAGTTCTTCAACTACGGCAACATCATTGCGGTGCTGATCCCCATTCCCTTCGTTGCCCTCTGGTTTGGTGCCTCGATGCTGTTCTATGCCCTGAACCGGCATCATCCGAACCTGAAGGTCGGCCACTATACCCAGCAGGCCGCCTATCGCTTCTACGCCCTGACCGGCTTCCTGGTCGCCGTGGGCACCTTCTTCCCGGTGGACATCCGCTACTATCTGGCCTTCTGGGCCCTGTCGGCCGTCATCATCATTCCCTGGTCGATCATCGACCTGCGCCGCATCAATCGCGATACCTGGGAGGACATCGTCCTGCCCGCCGAACCGCAGGAGCACCCCCATGGCTGAGATCCGGCACGACTGGTCCCTGGACGAGATCCAGGCCCTCTTCGCCCTGCCCTTCAACGACCTCATCTTCCGCGCGCACCAGGTGCACCGCGAACACCATGACCCCAATGCGGTGCAGATGAGTACCCTGCTCTCGATCAAGACCGGCGCCTGCCCCGAGGACTGCGCGTACTGCGCGCAAAGCGCTCGCCACGACACCGGGCTGGAACGCGAGCGCCTGCTGCCGCTGGAAGAGGTCGTCGAGGCCGCGCGTGCCGCACGCGCCGCCGGTGCCAGCCGCTTCTGCATGGGTGCCGCCTGGCGCAACCCTACCGACCGCAACCTCGAACGCGTGATCGAGATGATCCGGGAGGTGAAGGCACTGGGGCTCGAGGCCTGCGTCACCCTGGGCATGCTCACCACCGACCAGGCCCGCCGCCTGCGCGAGGCGGGACTCGACTACTACAACCACAATCTCGACACCTCGCCCGAGTTCTACGGCAACGTCATCACCACCCGCGAGTACGAAGACCGGCTGCGCACGCTCGAGGCCGTGCGCGAGGCCGGTATCCGGGTCTGCGCCGGCGGTATCCTCGGCATGGGCGAGTCGGCCCGCGACCGGGCCTCGCTGCTGCAACAGCTTGCCAATCTGCCGCGGCATCCGGAATCGGTGCCCATCAACCTGCTGGTGCAGGTGGAAGGCACGCCGCTGCATGGCACCGAGAAGCTCGACCCCATCGAATTCGTGCGCACCATTGCCGTTGCCCGTATCCTGATGCCGGAGTCCGACGTGCGCCTCTCGGCCGGTCGTCAGGAGATGAGCGACGAGATGCAGGCCCTGTGCTTCTTCGCCGGCGCCAATTCCGTCTTCCACGGCGAGCGGCTGCTCACTACCGGCAACGCCGAAACCGACCGTGACCGCGCCCTGTTCGCCCGCCTCGGCCTACATGCCAGCGAACGGACGGAAGATCCGCAGCATCACGCCTGCGGCAGCTTCCTCGCCGAGGGTCACGCCGCCCAATGAGACGCCGCCTGGCGGAGGCACTGCAGGCACGCCGTCGGGACGGCGCCCTGCGTCGCCGCCCGGTGGTCGACACGCCATCCGGACGTGAACTGGTCATCGACGGCCGCCGCCTGCTGGCCTTTGCCAGCAATGACTATCTCGGCCTGGCCAACGACCCGCGGGTGGCCGATGCCTTCCGTCAGGGCATCGATCGCTGGGGCAGCGGCAGCGCTGCCGCACACCTGATTACCGGCCACACCCGCGCCCACCAGGCACTGGAAGAGGAACTGGCCGAATTCACCGGCCGCGAGGCGGCCCTGCTCTTCTCCACCGGCTACATGGCCAACCTCGGCACCATCCAGGCCCTGACCGGCCGGGGCGACCTGGTCCTCGAGGACCGGCTCAACCATGCCTCGCTGCTCGACGGCGCCCTGCTCTCCGGCGCCCGCCTGCAGCGCTATGCCCATGCCGACACGCAGGACCTGGCCAGACGCCTGCAACGGGCCGGCGACCGTCCCGCCCTCGTCGTGAGCGATGGTGTCTTCAGCATGGACGGCGACATCGCCCCCGTCGCGGAACTGGCCGCCATGACGAGGCAGCATGATGCCTGGCTGATGATTGACGATGCCCATGGCCTGGGCGTGCTCGGCCCCGAAGGGCGCGGCACCACGGCCGGGCTGACGGAGGCAGAGGTACCGGTGCTCGTCGGCACGCTGGGCAAGGCCTTCGGTACCGCCGGTGCCTTTGTGGCCGGCAGCCGCGAGCTGGTGGAATATCTGGTCAACTTTGCCCGCAGCGCCATCTACACCACGGCCATGCCGGCCGCCCTGGCCGAGGCCACGCGCAAGGCCCTGGAGCTCGCCCGGAGCGAGGACTGGCGCCGCGAACGGCTGAACGAGCTGACCCGCCAATTCCGCCACGGAGCTGCGGAACTCGGCCTGCCGCTGCTGCCGAGCACCAGCCCCATTCAGCCACTCGTGACCGGCAGCAATACCCGCGCCGTTGCCCTGCAGCTGGCCCTGCGCGCAGGGGGTATTCATGTGGTGGCGGTGCGTCCGCCCACCGTGCCCGAAGGCAGCGCCCGCCTGCGCATCACCTTCAGTGCCGCACACGAGCCGGCGGATGTGGAGCGGTTGCTGGAAGCGCTGGATCGGGCCTGGTCCGGACTGCCGGAAGACTGAAGGAACAGCCGGATTCACAGCAACCCTCGCTCGGCCAGCGAAACGCAATCCTCCCCGACCACCACATGGTCGAGCAGGCGCACATCCACCAGGGACAGCGCATCACGCAGTCGCTGCGTGATGGCGATGTCGGCCCGGCTGGGCTCGGCCACCCCCGAGGGATGGTTGTGCGCCACGATCAGGGCCGCCGCATTGTGCCTCAGTGCCGCGCGCACCACCTCGCGCGGGTGCACGCTGGCCCCGTCGATGGTGCCGTGGAACAGCTCCTCGTAGCGCAGCAGGCGGTGCCGACTGTCCAGGAACAGGCAGGCGAACACCTCCTGCGGCCTATCGCGCAGGCGTGCTCGCAGCCAGCGGCAGGTCACGGCCGGATTCTCCATGGCCGTGCCGCGCTTCATCGATTCGTGCAGATGCCTGCGCGCCATCTCCAGCACGGCCTGCAGCTGGGCATACTTGGCATCGCCCAGACCACGCACCGCGCAGAACTCCTCACGCCCTGCCGTCAGCAGGCCCCGCAGTCCGCCCCAGTGATCGAGCAGCTCGCGCGCCAGATCCACTGCCGAGTGTCCGGCTACCCCCGTGCGCAGGAAAATGGCCAGCAGCTCGGCATCGGTCAGCGCCTCCGCCCCATGGGCCAGCAGGCGCTCGCGGGGCCGCTCGCCGGCCGGCCAGTCACGAATCGACATGGGACCTCCCCGTGGGCAGCAGACCCCGAGCCCACACCGGCCATCCTTCGACCACGGGCATCGCGGCCGGCAAGCGCGGGATGGGGGCGGGATCAGGTAGCGCAGTACACGGATATACGGGAATCGCTCGCATCCTTGCCGTCCAAATCAACTTTTCTTTGCCAACTCCTCGATACTATTCCAGACATCCCGGCAGCACAATCATCCTGTTCCATTCCCCCTATGCAAGCACCCTGCAAAAACGACCCAAACAAGTAATGGGATCGTGGTTGGGAATGTAGCCGATGAGATCGCCGGTGAGGAACAGAAAATTCAACTCTGGAGGTTCCGCGCATAGGGACGACGAGCCACGGAGACTTAGGGTCATGAATGACCCGCATTCACCATGCTCTAGCGGAGTTGCTCGGGCCTGACAGTGCTGCCCTCCAGGTTGAGCACCGCATTTGGCGCGATTTCAAGCCCATGCACCACCAGATCCTCAACTACAAGATGGCTCAGATCAGCCTTGCCGGTCACTTTGACATTTTGCAATACGAGCTTGCGGATCCTGGCATTACGCAGATCGAGTGCGGCCAGCTCTGTATTGGTCAGATAGATCTCATTGATCGCGGCATCCTTCACCAAGGCCACGTTGATTGTGCTGTCCCGTACATTGACCTTGTCCGCCTTTACTTTTTCAAGGTCTACCCGCTCTCCAGGATTGTAGTTCACAATGCTAAGGCTGCCTATTCTGGATTCCCACAAGATAGCGTATTTGGAGTTGTAGAATACCATCCTCTGGTAATCCCCGCCGCCAAAATCTATCCTGGCTTCGGAGTCCTTAACGCTCACACTACGGATAGTCATATCACCGCCATCAACCTTCTCAAGTCGGCTCGATTCGATCACAAACGAATCGAATTCTGCTTTACTGAAGACTGAGTAGGGTCCAATGTATGAGTTCTTGATCAGAATCGTAGAGCCTGGAAGGGCCTCTCCGAAATCTAGCCCCTCATAACCTTTACTGTTGACAATCTCCAGGTCCATTTTGGACTGAAAAAAGTTGGTGTCCCTGATTTCGCAGTTTTCTATCCTGAACCTGCTATCGTGTAGATTCCTTATCTCGGAATTGACAATATCGCAATTTTTAAAAACTACATTGTCCAATTTTGCACCGACAAACTCTCCCTTATCCATAAAAACATGGTCAAATACTGCGCCCACAAGATGAGAGTTGGCGAAACTTGTATCGTATATAACGCCGCCATTAAATTTGGCATTTAATATCAGCGCATTTTGCGCGTAGCTGTCATCCCAATATACGTTATCAAAAATAGCCTTACTTATTTCGCTCCGGGAAATGCTTTCCCTTTTCAGCAGCACGTTTTTCAAGTGCAGAGGGTGTTTCCTGACATATTCAGTCAATTCACCTGAAGGAAGTTTCAGCACTTCTGCCCATTTGCCTGAAATTTCTGGTGGAGCACTTTCCATGGACATTCCCCATAATATGGAAGCCAATATCAATACAAAAACAAGAAAAATTGATTGCCTAATCACTCTTCGGATCATCTGATTTCTTATTCTGTTCCCACGGGAAAGCATACTCTTTCCCGAAATACCGCGAATACGCCCTGAGATCGGGTATTTCCCCATGCTTGGGGTCACGCTGTATTTCCATCCCTTGGTTCTTC
>RFHG01000385.1 GCA_003696465.1 Gammaproteobacteria bacterium
AATTGCCGATGGTGGCCACGCAGCCGCGATGGCGTGGGCGCAGATTGTGCAGACCGCGGATCAGTTCCATGGAGGCAGTATATCAACGGGGGCAGGAGACGTTGCAGCGGGCGGGTGCCGGGTCATGCGGACAAGACCAGGGCAGTTTGCATGTTCCATGCAGAGCAGAATCAGCCCTGCGCTTTCAGGTGCCGCGGCCTCAGGCCCAGCGCCAGCAGGACGAGGCCATAGGCGAGCGCGCCCGCGGCAATGAGGCCCCCGAGCCAGCCGGCGCGCAGCAGAGGGGACATGTTGGGCCACTGCCCCACGGGCGGGGCCAGGTAGTGGAGCAGGGCGGTCATGGCGGCGGCGGCGAGCAGGCCGCGCAGGAGCAGGGCGCGGGTTTGTCTGGTGGGCCGGAATACCTGCGAGCGGTACAGGCGGTGCAGCAACAGGCCGGCATTGGCCCAGGCCGCAAGCGCGGTGGCCAGGGCGAGCCCGGCGTGGGCGGCCTCCCGGCCGGACAGGTACCAGGGCAGCACGATGGCGACATCCAGCAGGATGTTGACGCCCACGGCGATGATGCCGATGCGCACCGGCGTGCGGGTGTCCTGCCGGGCATAGAAGCCCGGGGCGAGGATCTTGACCAGCATGAAGCCCGGCACCCCAAGGGCGTAGGCGGCCAGGCTCAACCCGGCCATGCGCGCGTCGTGCGCATCGAACGCACCATACTGGATGAGCGTGAACAGGATGGGCTGGGCCAGCACGGCGAGCCCCGCGGTGGCGGGAATGGCCAGCAGCCAGGTCAGTCGCAGTGCCCAGTCGAGCGTGGCGGCGAACGCTTCGCTGCTGGCGCGGCTGTGGTGGCGGGACAGGCGGGGCAGGATGACGGTGCCGATGGCCACTCCGAACAGGGCCAGCGGCAGCTCGACGAAGCGGTCGGAATAATACAGCCAGCTGATGCTGCCGGTAACCAGGAACGAGGCGATCAGGGTGTTGACCAGGATGTTGAGCTGGGTCACGGAGGAGCCGAACAGGGCCGGCAGCATGAGCCGGCCGATGCGGCGTACGCCCTCGTGGGCGAGGTCGAGTCGCGGGCGTGGCAGCATGCCGATCCGGGCCAGGGGCGGCAACTGGAATGCCAGCTGGGCCAGCCCGGCCACCAGCACGCCCCAGGCCAGGGCAGTGACCGGTTCTTCCATGCGTGGCGCCAGCCACAGGGCTGCGCCGATCAGGCTGAGGTTGAGCAGCACCGGGGTGAAGGCGGGTACGGCAAAGCGCTCGTGGCTGTTGAGGATGCCGGCGGCCAGGGCCGTCAGGGAAATGAACAGGAGGTAGGGAAAGACGATGCGCAGCATCTCCACCGCCAGTTCGTGGCGTGGCGTACCCGGCTCGAAACCCGGGGCAAACAGCCGAATGAGCAGGGGCGCGGCCAGGATGCCGAGGACGGTAATGGCAAGCAGCACGAACCCCAGAGCGCCAGCGGCACGGTCGGCCAGTGCCCTGGCCGCGGCATCGCCCTCGCGCTCGCGCGTTTCGCTGAAGACCGGCACGAAGGCCTGCGAGAAGGCGCCCTCGGCAAACATGCGGCGGAACAGGTTGGGGATGCGGAAGGCCACGAAGAAGGCATCGGTGCCGCCGCTGGCACCGAAGACCACGGCGATCACCACATCGCGCAGATAGCCGAACAGGCGCGAGAACAGGGTCATCGCGCTGACGATGGCGGAGGAACGGAGCAGGCTGCGACTCAGGGCCGTCGGCCTCCCGCCGTCCTGCCCGGCATGTGGTGCAGGCTTGTGGTGGGCAATGCGGGCGTCATGGCCGGCAGGATAGCGCAAAGCGCGTGTTCGGGCACGGCGGAGGGGTTTTCCACAGAAGTTGTGGATAACTTTGTGGATCAGTTTTGAGGAAATCGGCCCATGCGGCATCCATGTTGGACTTTCGTTAAATTGGTCAAAAATTGACCATGTATCGTAACTTGTTGATTGTTCGTTGCAATTTTCCGCTCATGGAAAATATTTATCAGCAGATACTAATTTTGCCCCTTCTGCGCGATAATGGCCGGGTTTCTGTGCACAAGATCGCCCGAAAGGCCCCGTTTTCATGCCCGATTCCGCTCCTGCCGTTGGTTTCATCAGTCTGGGTTGCCCCAAGGCACTGGTCGATTCCGAGCGCATCCTGACCCAGTTGCGGGCCGAGGGCTACGCGCTCTCCGACAGTTACGAAGGGGCCGACCTGGTGGTGGTCAACACCTGCGGTTTCATCGACGAGGCGGTGGCCGAGTCGCTGGAGGCGATTGGCGAGGCGCTGGACGAGAACGGGCGCGTGATCGTCACCGGCTGCCTGGGCGCGAATGCCGACCGGGTGCTGGCCGAATACCCGCAGGTGCTGGCAGTGACCGGCCCGCACCAGTACGAGGCGGTGATGGAGGCGGTGCATGCCCATCTGCCACCGCCGCATGATCCGTGGACCTCGCTGGTTCCCCCGGCAGGGCTGAAGCTCACTCCGCGCCACTATGCCTATCTGAAGATCTCGGAGGGCTGCAATCATCGCTGCAGTTTCTGCATCATCCCGCAGCTGCGCGGTGATCTGGTCTCGCGTCCCATCGGCGAGGTGCTGCAGGAGGCGGAAAACCTGGCCGGGGCCGGGGTGCGCGAGTTGCTGGTGGTTTCGCAGGACACCAGCGCCTATGGGGTCGATGTGAAATACCGCACCGGCTTCTGGAAGGG
>RFHG01000386.1 GCA_003696465.1 Gammaproteobacteria bacterium
GGCATCATTGTCGGTGGCCTGCTGGTCATGTGGCTGCAGACACCCTGGCCGGATCTGCTCATCGGTGCCGCCATTGCCCTGCTCGTCATTCGTGGCGGGATGCATATTCTTGCGGATGCCCGGCAAACGGCCTCCTGTGGGGAGACGCAGGCGCCGCGAACCTGACCGGGACGGGCAACTGACATGGCTTTTCCCGCATCGGCACCGATGAAGCTGGGGCTGCAGGTCGGGGCCTGGGGTGCTGGTGGCATTGTGCTGCTGTTTGCGCTGGAGTCTGCCCCCATGACCGGGCTGTTCCTGCCGGGCATCCTGCTGATGACCGGCTTGGGCTCCCTCTCGGCGACGGGTCAGCTGTCATTCGGGGACGCCCTGCTCTATGCCGCGCTGGGTTGTCTCATGGGCGACAGTCTGGGCTACTGGATCGGTCGTGCCGGCTTGCATGTGATGCTGGGCGATTCACCGCGCTTTCGGGTACATCGTGCAAGGGCCCGCAGGCTGGTAGAGCGTCATGGTGCCGTTGCCGTGTTTCTCGGGCGCTTCGTGTGGTTCTTTCATCCGGCAGTGCCGCCGCTTGCCGGCGCAGCAGGGGTTCGCCCCTGGCAGTTCTATCTGGCGGATGTCCCGGCGGTTCTGCTGTGGGTGACGCTCTATGGAGCGCTTGGACACTGGGCAACCGGTGTGGCACTCGAGCGCACGATCGAGTTCCTCTCGGTCGTGGTGACCGTTCTGTTCCTGCTGCTGGCCTGGAACCTGTGGCGCCGATGGCGGCGCCACGGACGGGCATGAGTCTCTACGGGCGGGTTCAGATCATCAGTTCGACCTTGCGCTTGCGATAGTAGCGCAGCACGGCCATCTTCACGGCATCGTTGAACACGAACCAGGAAAGGGCATAGGCCCACATCCCCAAACCCCATTCCCAACCGATGGGCGTCATGAGCCCGAAGCCATAGACTGCAATGATGGTACCGGCAACACGGCTGGAGAAGGTGGCGCTGAACAGGATCCAGGAAGGCCAGGGTCGCTTGAAGAACCAGTCATCGATACGGGTATTGTAGATGGTCCCGTGCCCGGCAATGACCAGCTTGGCGAAGAACAGCGACTGAACGAATTCGAGCGGCAGCTTGAGATAGACCATGGCAATCCAGAACAGAAGGAAGGAGGAAGCCACACCGGCGACGCCCAGCCAGCTTGCCATGACCAGCACCTGGCCCATGTCCCAGCGTATGGGCTGATTGCGCAACTTGGTATTGTCGTAGGCAATGGCCAGAATGGGAATGTCGTTGAGCAGGGCCAGGACGATGATCATCAGGGCCGTGACCGGGTAGAACTGGAACACGCCGATGGCCAGGCCCATGAAGAAGATGATGCGGATGGTTTCGGCGATGCGAAAGATGGTGTAGCTCTGCATGCGCTCGAACACGATGCGGGCCTGCTTGATGGCATCGACGATGACGCCAAGACCGGGCGCCGTGAGCACGATGTCGGCAGCGGCACGGGCGGCGTCGGTGGCGCCACTGACGGCGATGCCGGCGTCGGCCTTCTTCAGGGCAGGCGCATCGTTTACACCGTCTCCGGTCATGCCGACGATATGGTCGGCCTTCTGCAGCTCGTCGACGATGAAATACTTGTCTTCGGGATAGACCTGTGCGAAACCGTTGGCCTGTTCAATATGGGCGATGATCTCGGACTCGTGCTGCTTTACGGTTCCCGGCGGCAGGGGCATGTTGTCGAGTGCCTTGCGTACTTCCTTGACGACCTGCTCGGCGCACTGTTCCGCCTCTTCTTCGCTGATGTCTTCCTTCAGGGTGCGAATCAGCGCGCGGGTGATCAGACGTGTGAGCAGCAGGTACTCCTCGGTGGTCTGCCCCTTGAGTTCACGCACACTTTCGATGTTGTCGCCAATGTCCAGCAGCCGGGCGATGTAACGCGCCACGGCGATGTTGTCGCCGGTGACCATCTTGACCTCGACGCCCTGTCGCCGGGCCTCGGCGATGACGTCGCGCGAGTCTTCCCGCGGCGGATCGAACAGGGGAATGAGGCCAACAAACCGCCAGGGCTTGTCCGTGCCTTCGCGGAGGGCGACGCCCAGTGTGCGGAACCCGTTGTCCGCAAACTGTTCGACGTGCCGATAGGCCTCCTCCCGGTTGAAGTCGCCACCATTGCACAGCTCGATAATGACCTGAGGCGCCCCCTTGGTGACGGCGAGTTCCTGACCGTCATCGCTGAGCAGCAAGGCCTCGGTGCGCTTGTGCACGGGGTCGAAGGGGACGAAGCGCTGCAGTCGGAAGCGGGACAGCTGGTCACGCAGGCCGCGCTGGTCGACTTCGGCGAAGATGGGCTCCTCGATCGGGTCGTGGTTCTCCTCGCGGCTGGCCAGCGCGGCATACAGAAAGAGCGCGTCGGCATCGAATCCCTCGTTCACATGGGGCTCGGCCACGGTCATGCGGTTCTGGGTGAGGGTACCGGTCTTGTCCGAGCAGAGAATGTCTACCCCGGCCAGTTCCTCGATCGCATCCAGCCGGCTGACGATGGCCTGTTTTTTTGCCAGTGCCACGGCGCCAATGGCCATGGTCACGGTGAGGACCGCCGGCATTGCCACCGGGATGGCGGAGATGGTCAGCACCAGCGAGAACACCAGCAGCTCCACCAGCGGTTCGTGACGGGCAATGCCGAGCAGCACGATGATGGCGATGACCACCGCGGTCAGGATGATGAGGAAGTCCCCCACCTTGATGACCATCTTCTTGAAGTGACTGCGGCCGGTCATCTCGGCCTTGGCCACCAGCCCCACGGTCTTGCCGAAACGGGTATTGAGGCCGGTGGCCGTGACCCGGGCGATCATCTCACCCTGCTTGACCACCGTGTTGGCGTAGGCGGCCTCCCCCGGCTTGCGGTTGACCGGAAGGGACTCGCCGGTCAGTGCCGACTGGTCGAGCTGCAGGTAATCGCCACCACCCAGCAGCTCCACATCGGCCGGGACGATATTGCCGATCTTGAGCTTGATGATGTCACCAGGTACCAGCTCCGCCGCATCCAGTTCCTGCCACTGGCCGTCACGCAGCACCAGGGCCTTGAGCGCCAGCTTCTGCTTCAGGACCTCGAGAGTGCTCAGGGCCTTTGACTCCTGGTAGAAGTCCACAAAGGCATTCACCAGCAGCATGATCATGATGATGGTGAAATCTTCCCAGCGCTGCACCGAAGCCGAGAGGATGGCGGCAATCTCGATCATCCACGGAATGGGGCCCCAGAAACGGGCCAGCAGGCGTTGCCACCAGGTCTTCTCCCTGGCCTCGATCCGGTTGGGGCCGTACTGGGCCAGGCGTGCACGGGCCTCTTCCGTACTCAGGCCCTGCAGGTTGTCGAGGTCGATGGCTGGGGATTCCGGCATGTTCCTGTCCTCCAGTGACGGAGCCTCCATGATACGACAGTCACCGTGGAATGTGCTTGATCGGAAGCAAGCGGAGGGTGGAAATGCGAAAGGCCCCTTGCGGGGCCCCTGCGGAATGTGATGGTGCCGAGGAGAGGACTTGAACCTCCACGGGGTTTCCCCCACTAGCACCTGAAGCTAGCGCGTCTACCAATTCCGCCACCTCGGCATGGTGCGGCGTTCAGTGAGGCGCGAAATCTACCCAATCCGCCGGACTTTGTCAAACAGGCGCGTGCCAGGCGGGCGGAAAGGGCGTATGATGACGCGCAATCCGCCCGGCAGATCCCGGGCCGGCCCCGTGAACAAGCAAGGACCTAAATGAAATTCAGCAAAAAAGACCCCAACTTCGCCCGTGAGGCGGAAAAGTACGAGAACCCCATTCCCAGCCGCGAATATCTGCTGGAGCTCATCACTCGCCAGCCGGCACCCCCCGATTTCGATCAACTGGTCAGACTGCTCGAACTCGAGGGCGACGAGGACCGTATCGAGGCCCTGCGTCGTCGCCTGCGTGCCATGGAACGCGATGGACAGCTCATCACCAATCGCCAGGGCCGTTATGTGCCCCTGGCCGAGGGCAACCTGGTCGTCGGCCGCGTGGTGGGCCATCCGGACGGTTTCGGATTCCTGATCCCTGATGATGGCAGTGACGACCTGTTCCTGTCCCCGCGCGAAATGCGCCAGGTCCTGCATGGTGACCGCGTGGTGGCCTGCGAGATCGGTGTCGATCGCCGTGGCCGCCGTGAAGGGCGCATCGTCGAGGTGCTTGAGCGCCAGAACCAGACCGTGGTGGGCCAGTACATCGAGGAAGGGGGGGTCGGTTTCGTCATCCCCGACAACAAGCGCATCAGCCAGGACATCGTCATCCCGCCCGACAACCGGGGTGGCGCGCGCGATGGACAGATTGTCGTGGCCGCGATCATCGAGCAGCCCAACCGCAAGTTTCAGCCGATCGGAAAGATCGTCGAGATCCTGGGAGATCATCGTGATCCCGGCATGGAGATCGACATTGCCATTCGGGCGCATGGCATTCCCTACCAGTGGCCGCAGGAAGTGCAGGACGAGGCTGCGGCCTTTGGTTCCGAGGTGCCGGAAGAGGCCAGGCAGGGGCGGCTGGATCTGCGTGCCACGCCTCTGGTGACCATCGACGGCGCGGATGCCCGGGACTTCGACGATGCCGTCTATTGCGAGCCGGAGGGCGAGGGCTGGCGCCTGCTGGTGGCCATTGCCGATGTGTCCCATTACGTGGCGCCGGATTCGGCGCTCGACCGAGAGGCGCGCGAGCGCGGCAACTCGGTCTATTTCCCCGAGCATGTCGTGCCCATGCTGCCCGAGGTGTTGTCCAACGGGCTGTGCTCGCTCAATCCCGAGGTCGATCGCCTGTGCATGGTCTGCGAGATGCTTATCAGCAAGACCGGGCGGCTCGAGTCCTTCCGTTTCCACGAGGCCGTGATGCGCTCTCATGCGCGGCTCACTTACGACGAAATGGCCGAAATCGTGGTCGACCGCAAGGTCGAGGCGCGCAAGCGTCGCGGCGATCTGGTCGAGCACCTCGACCGCCTGTATGAACTGTACAAGGTACTGCACAAGGCGCGGCAGCGGCGCGGCGCAATCGATTTCGAGACCGTCGAGACAAAAATCGAGTTCAACGAACAGCGCAAGATCGATCGCATCGTCCCCGTGATCCGCAATGATGCCCATCGGCTGATCGAGGAGTGCATGATCCTGGCCAATGTAGCTGCGGCGCGCTTCCTGGAGAAGCGCAGGATCTGCACCCTCTATCGCGTGCACGAGGGGCCGGCAGAGGACCGCCTGGAGGACGTGCGCACCTTCCTCGGCGAGCTGGGCCTCAGTCTCGGTGGCGGCGACAGCCCCACGGCCAAGGACTATGCGCGTCTGCTCAAGCAGGTTCAGGGCCGCCCGGATGCCCAGCTCATCCAGACCGTGCTCTTGCGTTCGCTCAAGCAGGCGGTCTATACCCCGGACAACAAGGGTCACTTCGGGCTTTCGCTCAAGGCCTATACCCATTTCACCTCGCCCATTCGCCGCTATCCGGATCTGCTGGTGCATCGGGCCATCCGACACCTCATTCGTGGTGGCAAGCCGGAGCAATTCCCCTACAGTCACTCCGACATGGAAGTGCTGGGTGACCATTGCTCGCAGACCGAGCGCCGTGCCGACGAGGCCACCCGCGATGTCATGGACTGGCTCAAGACCGAGTACATGCAGGACAAGCTGGGCGAGGAGTTCGATGGCATCATTACCTCGGTGACCTCGTTTGGCCTGTTCGTGCAGCTCACCGATATCTATGTCGAGGGGCTGGTGCATGTCACCTCGCTGAAGAGCGACTATTACCGCTTCGATCCCGTGGGACATCGCCTGATCGGTGAGAATTCCGGGCGCATCTACCGTCTGGGGGACCCGATTCGGGTCCTGGTGGCGCGGGTCGACCTGGAAGAAAAGAAAATCGACTTCCAGCCGGTCGAGCAGGAAGATAAAACCGCGCCGGAAGGCCGCTCGGGCAAGCGTGGGAAGAAGCGCAGCGGCAAGTCGGCGGGCAGGAAGAAGTCGGCCGGTCGTTCCTCGTCCGGCAGCAAGGGCGGTTCCAGGGGCAAGGGCAAGAAGAAGGGCAGATGAGCCAGTACGTCTATGGCTTTCATGCCGTCGAGGCCAGCCTTCGGCAGAACCCGGAGCAGGCCCGTGTCCTCTATCACGATCCTCGCCGCCGTGACCGGCGGCTACAGTCGCTGGTCGATCGGGCCCGGAGTCTGGGCGTACGTGTCGAGCAGGTCGACAAGGCACGTCTTGACACCCTGAGTGGAGGTGGACGCCATCAGGGTGTGGTGCTCGAAAGCGAGGGCCGCCCACCCCTGACCGAATCCGACCTGCCAGAGCTCATCCGCGCCAGCGAGCGCCCCCTGGTGCTCGTGCTCGATGGCGTAACCGATCCGCACAACCTCGGCGCCTGCCTGAGAACCGCCGATGCGGCAGGCGCCACCTGTGTGCTGGCCCCGCGTGACAAGGCTGCCGGCCTGACACCGGTGGCGCGCAAGGTGGCGGCCGGTGCGGCGGAATGGCTCCCCTTCATCCAGGTCACCAACCTGGCCCGTGCACTGGAGCACCTCAAGCAGTTGGGTCTGTGGGTCATCGGTACCGCGGGCGAGGGCAGCGAGAGCCTGTATGCCTGCGACCTGGCCGTTCCGGTAGCTCTGGTGATGGGTGCCGAGGGCAAGGGCCTGCGGCGCCTGACCCGGGAACATTGCGACCAGCTGGTGCACATTCCCATGGCCGGCCGGGTGGAGAGTCTTAATGTCTCCGTCGCGGCCGGTGTCTGTCTGTTCGAGGCCCTGCGCCAGCGTCTGGCCGTAGCGGCCAACTGATCCC
>RFHG01000387.1 GCA_003696465.1 Gammaproteobacteria bacterium
AGCGGCAGGAAATGGTTGGGCGGAATCAGGCCCTGCTCCGGATGTTCCCAGCGAATCAGGGCCTCCGCCCCGATCACCTGGCGGGTACGGGCATCGACCTTCGGCTGGTAGTACAGACACAGTTCTTCCCGTTCGAGGGCCTGCCGCAGGGCAGCTTCCATATTGACGAAGGCCTCCACCCTGCGCGTAAGCTCCGGCTGATGCACGCGCCAGGTGGAACGCCCTTCCTCCTTGGCCTGATAGAGTGCCAGATCGGCCGCACGCAGCAGATCGTCCGCCTGTTCGCCATCGGCCGGGAAGTGGCTGATGCCGATGCTGGCACTGAGGAAATATTCCCGATTCTCGATCGTGTACGGCTGGCGCAGGACTTCGATCAGGGCCTCCGCCACACGCCCGCTGGCCTCCGTATCCTTCAGATCCTCGAGCAGAATCACGAACTCGTCCCCGCCCAGGCGGGCAACCAGATCCTGCTCCCGCACGACGCGCTCCAGCCGGGCCGCGACCTGGCGCAGAATCTGGTCGCCGAAGGCATGGCCCAGGGTATCGTTCAGGTTCTTGAAGCGGTCGAGATCGAGGAACAGCAGTGCCACCTGGCGGCCGTCCCTGCGTGCGCGGGCCAGGGCGTGATCCAGGCGCAGGTGGAACATGAGCCGGTTGGGCAGGCCGGTCAGCATGTCGTGATGGGCCAGATGCGCCAGTTCTTCCTCCGACTGCTTGAGTCGACTGATGTCGGTGAATACCCCGATGTACTGGGTCTCGCCGCTGCGTGGATCGCGGGCCGTGGTAATACTCAGCCATTCCGGGTAGATCTCGCCGTCCTTGCGCCGGTTCCAGATCTCGCCTTCCCAGTGCCCCTGGCTGCGAATCTGATCCCACATTTCACGATAGAAGGCCCGTCCATGCCGGCCCGAGGAGAGTATCCGGGGGGTCTGTCCCACTGCCTCCTCGGCCTCGTATCCGGTAATGCGTGTAAAGGCGGGATTGACCTCGAGAATACGCAGCTCGGCATCCGTGATCATGATCCCCTCCTGGGCATGATCGAATACCAGGCCGGCACGATGCAGACGCCGCTCGCGCTCGTACTGCTCGGTGGCATCGAGGAAGATGCCGGCCCATCCCTGCTTGTCTCCCTCATTGATACGACGCGCGTGCGCCTCGATCCAGCGCAGGGAACCATCGGGCATGTGCAGGCGGAACCAGCATTCCTTGGAGAGCGTGCCCTCCACCTGCCCGGCCAGTACCTGATCGATGATGCACCGGTCCCGCTCATCGACCCGTGACCATAACAGGCTGGCATCCTTCATGAGCGACTCGGCGTCCACGCCGAGCAGTTCCTCGGCGCCCTCGGCCACATAGGAAAATTCCAGCCCGTCTTGCTGCTGGACCTGCTGGAAGATCACGCCTGGCATCGCCGCGGCAATCTCTGTCAGCCGGGATTGACTGCGTGCCAGTTCCTCCCGAGTGTGGGCGCCCTGCAGGGCAATGCTGGCCAGCGATGAGGCCGTCTGC